>NZ_CP155559.1:292500-297500 GCF_022095615.2 Bacillus thuringiensis | reverse complement strand
ACTATCCCTATCTTACTGAAATATCAACCTTATATCTATTTCATCTTTAGCATCATCCATTTCCATACAGCTATATCCTCTTAATAAACATTTAAAATATGCTCAAGGTTCGAATTGATTAATAGTATCTCCTTTTTAAGTACATATACTGGATTAAAAATACGTACCTCAATTGATCAAGTGTACCGAACACACACGGATAGAACGCTCGTTCCTTCCATTGCTTCACTTTTTATATAACATTAAATGATATTTATCCTATGCCTATATTTACGTTTTACCGCTAAAAGAGCGAATCATTTCACTAACAAAGCATTTAGTTTTATTGTTCCTAGTATATATCTCCCTTTTGAAATACATATAGAGTCATAAATTCCTTTATTTCTATCTAAAACCCTAAGAATACACAACCATAAAAAAACAATTCTACAACAAGGTATACGACGGCTGCACAATTATAAATTATAATCCTCTCAACACCTATAGCAGTCCTGTCCGCATTTAACGCAAATATAAACTAAAAAAATTTCAATATAAAAAGAGCCGGAATTTCTACTCTAAGGAAAATCCGGCTCTTTTTTTTGAGCTACAATCAAAATCATTTAACTTACTTGCTACAACTAAACTCCCTCATAATAACCATAGCCAAAAAATTTTCACATTTAATATTCCCTACTCTGCTGTACTGAAGATGAATGTATCATATCTATCACTGCATGATATAAATTTTCCGGATATTCAGCTATCCGATGGCATAAATACAAGTACCACTCTTTCCCATAAGTCAAATAGACGCTAGCATTATGTCCTTTATTTTTCAAATCACTTAACATATCCGGACGAATTCCATATAGCATTTCTATTTCCACATTAGATTGACTAAAATATTGACGTTTCTCCATTTCTTTAATAAGAATTTCATCATGTGTAGCTATAGATACAGGATGGTTGTTTTCAACTAGTTGTTCTACAATCTGAAGATACTGTTGATTTAAGTCAGTTGACCTAGGCATAGCAATATCCGAAACTTCTTGATAGGCACCTTTTACAACTCGTATTTTCCCTGGATAATGCAGGAGTTCTTGAATATCATTGTTTGAGCGATATAAATGCGCCTGGATCGTTATCCCTACATTAGGATATTGCTCAGTTGCTTTTTTATAGATGGCAAGAATGTCTGCTGCTTTAGATGATTCTTCCATACTTATCATAAGGGTAGTTCCATGTACTTTTGCCCTCTCTGCCAACTCCATTAAATGAATATAAGATATTTCTGGATCTATAGATAATCCAATATGCGATAAATCGAGTGATACTGTTTGTTTCATAGATAGAGCACCCATGTCCCCAATAAGATTCCAAAACTCATTTTTTACTTTATAACATTCCTCTATATCTAGAGTATTTTCCCCTATGTATTCTAGTGAAGTATGATAACCTTTTGCAATTAGTTCTTTTGCTGTCACAATCCCCTCATGTCTCGTTTCTCCGGTGACAAAGCGTTTTGCGGCTTGCAATAATAACGCATAGAGTTCAGTGGAGTGTTGTACATAGGATTTTATATGTTCATTTCGTGCAATCGATTTAAATGCCTGAGCCACTTGGAATTCTGGTTTCATCATCACATTTTCATCCCCTTTAGAACTATTTGATCCAACTATAGCATGTTAAAATGGTTCATATTAGTACCATTTTAACCAAACTTTTATGGTACCAATTTTGATGAAGGGAGCATTTATATGCTTTGGATACCTATTGATCGATCGTTAGATATAAGTTTAATTCGACAGGTTTATCACCAAATACGTGAACGAATATTAAACGGAGAGCTACGATCTGGAGAAAAACTACCATCAACACGGGAATTATCTTCTGAGTTAAGCGTGTCTAGGAATGTAATTTTAGAAGCTTATGATCAATTATTTTCCGAAGGTTTTTTGGTCGCTCGACAGGGCGCCGGGACATTCATTGCAGAAGGGACTTATTTAGAACAACGTAAAAAATCAGCTCTAATTGATTCTTTATCTTCATGCGAAGAAATAAACAAAGATAGTAACATCATTAATTTTCGTTCAGGGATACCAGCATTAGACTTATTTCCACGTAAGGGATGGGCAAAGTTATCTCATACGATATGGAATGAAACGCCTCCTTCTACGTTTGGATACGATATTCCCGAAGGACGTCCCGAATTAAGAAAGGTTTTATCACGCTATTTACTAAAAACAAGAGGAGTTTTTTGTCATCCAGAACAATTGATAATTACCTCCGGTGCAACGCAAGCTTTAACACTTGTTTCTAAGTTACTTTTGTCGACAGGCGACGAAGTACTAATAGAAGATCCCATCACCAATGACATTCAAACAATTTTTAAAAATTCAGGAGCCTTCCTTTATCCTATACCAGCTGATGATAATGGGATGGATACATCTTTGCTACCTGCAAATAAAAACCCAAAATTCATCTTCACCACTCCTTCTCATCAGTTTCCTTTAGGAGGAGCGTTACCAATTCAACGACGGGTTCAACTGATTAACTACTCAAGAAAAACAAACTGTTATCTCATTGAAGATGATTATGACAGTGAGTTTCGATATGAAGGCTCACCTATAAGTTCATTACAGGGATTGGATCCCGAGCGAGTTATTTATATAGGTTCATTTAGTAAAATTTTATCAACGGCCCTTAGGATGGGATACTTAGTTCTTCCCTCACACCTTATTGAAAAATGTCGCAGGGTAAAATGGTTTTCAGATTTACATACATCTTCTTTAAATCAACTTGTCCTTGCTAAATTTATTGCCGAAGATTATTTGGAACGGCATATTATGAAGATGAAAAAAATCTATAAAAATCGAAGAGACTTCCTTATCCAGCAATTAAAGTTAGCATTCTCAAATAAGATCAATATTTCCGGTTATTCTACAGGATTACACCTGATTGTCGAATTCAATCAAGTTCAATTCACCAAAGAATTACTTGAGAAAATCCAACAGCTTGGAGTTAAAGTATATCCCGTGGAAGACCACACCATTGAAAAAGGAAAACATCATAATCGAATTATTATGGGGTATGGACATTTAACAACTGAAGAAATAAAAGAAGGTGTGAGCAGGCTACAGAGGGCAATACCTTGTATATATTCTTGTTAATACATAGACTTTAAAACTCAAAATTAAAGAGTCTAACAAACTTGTCTATATTTTTCTGAAGGTATGCTCTTTAGATGTAAAATCATAATAAAATAAAGCTGTTTCTTGCTAGATAAACGTACTCATAGAGCTTACATTAATTACAAGTTTATTTCATTAAACACAAAAAAGACGAGTCATTCTGACTCGTCTTAAGATTGCTTGGCGACGTCCTACTCTCACAGGGACAAGGTCCCAACTACCATCGGCGCTAGAGAGCTTAACTTCCGTGTTCGGTATGGGAACGGGTGTGACCTCTCTGCCATCATCACCAAACTATGAAGGCATATTCCTTCAAAACTAGATAACATTTGCTACATATTATATGGTTAAGTCCTCGATCTATTAGTATTCGTCAGCTCCACATGTCACCATGCTTCCACCTCGAACCTATCAACCTGATCATCTTTCAGGGATCTTACTAGCTTACGCTATGGGAAATCTCATCTTGAGGGGGCTTCATGCTTAGATGCTTTCAGCACTTATCCCTTCCGCACATAGCTACCCAGCTATGCCCTTGGCAGAACAACTGGTACACCAGCGGTGCGTCCATCCCGGTCCTCTCGTACTAAGGACAGCTCCTCTCAAATTTCCTACGCCCACGACGGATAGGGACCGAACTGTCTCACGACGTTCTGAACCCAGCTCGCGTACCGCTTTAATGGGCGAACAGCCCAACCCTTGGGACCGACTACAGCCCCAGGATGCGATGAGCCGACATCGAGGTGCCAAACCTCCCCGTCGATGTGGACTCTTGGGGGAGATAAGCCTGTTATCCCCGGGGTAGCTTTTATCCGTTGAGCGATGGCCCTTCCATGCGGAACCACCGGATCACTAAGCCCGACTTTCGTCCCTGCTCGACTTGTAGGTCTCGCAGTCAAGCTCCCTTATGCCTTTGCACTCTACGAATGATTTCCAACCATTCTGAGGGAACCTTTGGGCGCCTCCGTTACACTTTAGGAGGCGACCGCCCCAGTCAAACTGCCCACCTGACACTGTCTCCCGGGTCGATAAGACCCGTAGGTTAGAATTTCAATACAGTCAGGGCGGTATCCCACCAGCGCCTCCACCGAAGCTAGCGCTCCGGTTTCAATGGCTCCCGCCTATCCTGTACAAACTGTACCAAAATTCAATATCAGGCTACAGTAAAGCTCCACGGGGTCTTTCCGTCCTGTCGCGGGTAACCTGCATCTTCACAGGTACTATAATTTCACCGAGTCTCTGGTTGAGACAGTGCCCAAATCGTTACACCTTTCGTGCGGGTCGGAACTTACCCGACAAGGAATTTCGCTACCTTAGGACCGTTATAGTTACGGCCGCCGTTTACTGGGGCTTCAGTTCAGAGCTTCGCTTACGCTAACCCCTCTCCTTAACCTTCCAGCACCGGGCAGGTGTCAGCCCCTATACTTCGCCTTACGGCTTCGCAGAGACCTGTGTTTTTGCTAAACAGTCGCTTGGGCCTATTCACTGCGGCTTTCCGTTAAGAAAGCACCCCTTCTCCCGAAGTTACGGGGTCATTTTGCCGAGTTCCTTAACCAGAGTTCTCTCGCACACCTTAGGATTCTCTCCTCGCCTACCTGTGTCGGTTTGCGGTACAGGCACCTTTTATCTCGCTAGAAGCTTTTCTTGGCAGCGGGGAATCAAAGACTTCGCTCCATAAGGAGCTTCCCCATCACAGCTCAGCCTTCACGATAAGCGGATTTGCCTACTTATCAGCCTAACTGCTTGGACGTGCACAACCAATCGCACGCTTCTTCTATCCTTCTGCGTCCCTCCATTGCTCAAACGATAAAGAGGTGGTACAGGAAT
>NZ_CP155559.1:272500-287500 GCF_022095615.2 Bacillus thuringiensis | reverse complement strand
CCGGTGATTATATTTGGATTGCAGAGGCCGATGACTTATGTGATCAGACATTTTTAGAAGAAGTCATACAAGGGTTTCATATACATGGTGATGTTACCTTAAGCTACACACAATCAAAACAAATAGATGAACGAGGAAATATCCTGGCCAATCATTATTTAGATTACACAAATGATATCGATAAAGAAAAATGGAAAAGTTCTTATTTTCGAAAAGGGACAGATGAAATACAAGATACGTTACTTATCAAAAACACCATACCTAATGTCTCAAGTGTAGTTTTTAAAAACATAGATATACAAGCAACAGAAAAACAATTAGAAAAGTTTAAAGTAGCCGGTGATTGGTTTTTCTATGTTTCTATTCTTAAAGAGGGGAATATTTATTTCAATCCCAAACCCCTAAACTACCATAGACGGCATACAAATAGCGTAACGAGAACAGAAGATTCATATTCCCATTACAGTGAAGTTGTACAAATGCAGAATTTCATTAAAGAAACCTTTACTATCGACGACATATCAAAAAAGAAAATGTACACATATAGAAAGTACCTTAAAGCATATTTGAAGATTGAATGATATATTTTCTTCGCCATCAGTATCTCTTGTAAGACGTTACTATAATTTAAGGAGGGTTACTCTTTGAAAGAATTTATAAAGGCAAATAAAGATTTGGTTTCTCAAATTGCACACAACTACAATGTAAATGCAAATATCCATCCAGAGGATCATATCTTTCAATTCCTTGTCACGAATCCAGTCTTCCCATCTAAAAAAGAAGCGATAGATTATTATTTTCAAGATGGGAGAAAATCCGCAGAAACACTCTTAGATTTGATTACTTCCTTTTATCCTCCTATAGACACGCCAATAAAATTATTAGAATTCGCATCCGGATATGGCTGCGTAACACGTCATTTATTAAACCTACAAACGAACTTAAGTATAACTACTTGCGATATACATGAAGAGGCTATTACTTTTATTGAACGTACATTAAATACTTCTTCTATCTTATCTCATCCTGAACCTGAACAAGTAAATTTGGCCTCGTCTATGTATGATATCGTTTTTTGTCTATCCTTTTTTTCTCATATGCCTGATACAACTTGGTTTCGTTGGCTTCAAACATTGTATAACGCTGTTTCTCCTGGCGGCTTATTCATTTTTACAACTCATGGTTATCAAAGTAAAAAGTACTTCAGCTTTCCAGATTTAAATAAACAGGGTTATTGGTTTCTCCCCTCTAGTGAACAATTGGATTTAGATGTTCATCAATACGGGCAAACGATCGTTAGCCCTTCTTACGTATGTGCCAAAATTAAATTATTACCCTATAACCCTGTCATCAAAAAATACACTGAAGGTTTTTGGTGGGAACATCAAGACCTTTGGGTAATAAAAAAGGAAATAAAATAATAAACCACGCTCTACTTATACACAAGTAGGGCATGGTTTATTATTTTTTACTATATAAAAACTCTTCAATCCATAGCTTATTTAATCTAATTCCACTTTTGAAATCTATTTTCGGTTCCCAATTACATTCTTGTCTTACCCTATCTATATTTAAAATGATTTTTTGAACATTTTCTTGTTTTTGTTTATAACAGATAAAATCCACTTTTCTTTCCGTTAATTTCTCCAATTCTACTATAATTCGTTTTAACGAAAGTCCTGTACCGCTTCCTATGTTATACACACAAGATTTCAAGCGATTTAATTGCGATAGTTGTATTGTAATTTCAACTAAATCATCAATATAAATATAATCCCGAATAATCTCTTGTGGATTCCCATATATATTAATCTTTTCATTACTGAGATGCTGATACAAAAAACAATTTATTGCCCCAACTTTCTTTAAAGGATTTTGATATTTTCCATATGGATTAGAATATCTACATACAACATAGTCAATTCCATATTTTTTCTTATAAAAATACAAGTAATTTTCAAGCGTCACTTTTGTTATTCCGTAAGGAGAAAGTGGTTTTAATGAATGTTTCTCATCGATAGGTAAATATTCAGGTTCACCATACACCGTGCCTCCAGAAGATGCTAATACAATTTTTTTAACAGGAAAATTTTTAACACTTTCCATGAAGTTAAGAAAAAAAAAGCTACTGTTCCTATCTCCGAAAACATCTTCAATTGAAGTTGTTACATTAGACGTTGCAGCTAAATAAATAATTATATCCACATTCACTAAAGCTTTATATATATCTTCAATATTTGCTAAATCACCTTTAATAAATTCAACATCACTTATAATATTTTGAGGAAAATTATTTATATGTCTGGAAAATACTTTTACACTTTGACCTTGTTTCAATAAACCTAATGTAAGGTTAATACCAATGAAACTATTTCCACCTACTATTAAATAATTATTCTTCCTCATAATATCCTCTCTAGTAATAAGATTTTTGCTTATCACACCTAGAAATACATGAACTTGGTCACTTCTATTATTTATTCTCTTATAATTATATGCCTCTTATAAATTTTCATTATCTTTATTTTATATTTTCATTTTAGAATCGCCACCTTATTTAAGATGATCGCAAAAAACACTCATACTATTTACTCATTCCCATGAATATATTGGATTAATAAAAACTTCCCTTCCCATATTCTCACTCGTTTATTCTATGTAAAAAACCTTCTCCATAAATAAAACTTTCAAAAAGGAGCACTACATTTATGAAGAATGTAAATCAAGAGCTTTTAAATCATGTAATCCTACATAAAGATCGAATCCCACATTTCCATAAAGACTTTCCACTTATACTATTCTGGAGCCATAGAAGCGGATGTACCGCATTAGCTAATTGGTTCTTTTTTCAAATTGGATTATTTACTGAAGCAAAGAAATACAATGACTTTATTCATTACTATGAGTTCTGGGTGTATAAAAACAATATAAATTACATACCAGAGTTACAAAATGGTCTTCTATCATCAAATAAAGATGTTTGTAAACTTGTACGGAATCCCTACAAAAGGGCCGTCAGCTCATTTTTATTACTTGCTGACAATCCATACGCTAGCCCTCAATGGGAAAGTATCCGCCATTATTTGTATAATGACAAATATAGTAACCGTGGAGTATCATTTAAACAATTTTTATATTACATTCGAGCATTGGGTTCAAATTCCCTAGCAATGGACATACATTTTAGTCAGCAATACGTTCCAGGTGAAGAAAATTTCATCCAATACTATATTCCTTTAGAAGATTTTAATACACAAATCACCAAGATAGAACACACGTACGATTTGATTAAATCCAATTTAGCGTTACTTACAAATTCAGATCATCATCGCGCTCATAAAATGCTTTATACAGGAAGCTATGCAGAACTCAGCCTTACAGATGCAGCCTTCCCTCGCTTTCCAACATATGAAAGCTTTTATGATGAAGAAACAATGGCGTTAGTTACAGAAATATATGCACAAGACTTTGAAATGTATCCGTACACAAAGGGGATATTCTAAGTCGATACATTTTTCAATGAATAAAAGCGAATGTAACGCATAGCATAAAGTGAAACTTTAATTAGCGTGGGGTTTTCTCCCGCTAATTATTCCATTCTACCAATCTTACTTTTATGGGATTCCTTATTTTCACCCACTCTCTTTGATTTCACTGATTGTTGAAGTGTGTGTCATATGCATTTTTTACACAGGAGTGATGTCATGTGGAAGGTAATTTAAAGCACAATAATGGTTACTGCGTTATTTGTGAGAAGGAAACTACATTTATAGAGCATAATGATTGGCTTAGAGATCATTACTTATGTTCTACATGCCACTCTATACCAAGGCAGCGAGCTTTAATCCATGTTTTAAATACATTTTTTCCAAAATGGGGTTCCTATCATATCCACGAATCCTCTCCTGGAGGAATTACAACTCAACTACTAATAAAAAACTGCGAAAACTATACATACTCTCAGTACTTTAAAAACTATCCTCTCGGTCAATACTTTCAAGGAATTAGATGTGAGAACTTAGAAAACATGACTTTTCCAAATGAATCTTTTGATTTGTTCATTACTCAAGATGTCTTTGAACATGTAATGGAGCCAAACAAAGCCTTTAAAGAAATAGAGCGTGTATTAAAACCTGGCGGCGCTCATGTCTTTACTGTCCCTTGGTATCATACACTCACAAAAACTTTGCAAAGAGCAAGAATCATTAAAGAAGGAATTGAGTATATTGAGGAGCCAATTTATCATGGAAATCCTATTGATGAGAATGGGTCTTTAGTAACATTTGATTGGGGTCAAGATATGATTGAATATATTTATACACATGCAAACATGTATACCATTGTTTATTTACAAAAGGATAGATCAATGGGGTTAGATGCTGAATTTTTGCATGTTTTTGTTAGTAAAAAACAAATAAATAGTTGTTAATCACTACATCATTCGGAGATTTAACAAATGAATAACTTTAAGTTAGGAAGTGATTTTGATAACCTTGTTAGTCCACTATCTGCTATTGAGCTTCTAAATCTATTTATACAAAGTTGCTCACAAACAAAGATAAACGGCACCCTAGTACCTATGTTCCCCCCGGAAGAAATTCAACAACAGTTTGTAGGTGCTTCCTATGAACATGCTCTTTATGAAGCATATTTGTTTTATAGCCATGTCAAAACATATGCCCAAAATTTAGGTGTTCCCTTGAATAACGAACGTAAAATTTTAGACTTCGGTTGCGGATGGGAGAGAATTATACGTTCCTTTTTCAAAGATGTTCACGATGAAAATTTACTTGGTATTGATGTAGATCCCCTCATGATTACTATTTGTAATGAAACGTTAGGAAATCGTGCCATCTCGGATTATGAAAGCGGAAATTTTGTCCACAGTCCTACGGGAGCTGGAGACATTAGAAACAGTAGCTTCTACGGGGAAACCGTTATACCTAGAACTTATATTAAAAATCACTATCAGAAATATTTAAAGCTGCGGGACTTTTTTTGATAATGTAAACCAATTACCCCAAGCCCTATTTGTTCTCCAAAAAGATTAACTCTTTTCGTTCATGATAATGCACGTAATTTCATAATGAAAATCGTTTTTTATCTCAGCCATATATATTGAATCATCCAAGATTCCCATATCGAGTAGACTGTAAAAACAAATTCAATATAGAGCATAAAAACAGTAAATAACATATCTCGCGCCTTAAACTGGATCCAAAAAATCAAAAGTAACTTCCCACCACTTGAACTATAAAGAACAAAAGGGGGATATACCTTGAAAATAATCGCTTTTTACTTACCACAGTTTCATCAAATAAAAGAAAATAACCAATGGTGGGGGAAAGGTTTTACCGAATGGACAAATACTAAAAGTGCACGACCTTTATTTTCAGGACATTATCAACCTAGAGAACCTTATCAAGATTTTTATTATGACTTAACCAACCCATCCGTAAGAAAGTGGCAAGCAAAAATTGCCAAAGCGTACGGCATATATGGTTTTTGTTATTACCATTACTGGTTTAAAGGAAAGAGGCTATTGGAGACACCCTTTAATGAAGTACTTAAGACGGGCGAACCAGATTTTCCATTTTGCCTTTCTTGGGCAAATGAACCGTGGACAAAAACTTGGGATGGTCTTGATAGTCACATATTAATGCCTCAAAATTACGGAGAGTTATCGGATTGGAAAGAACACTTTGAGTATTTATTACAAGCTTTCCAAGATGAGAGGTATATCCGTATAGATGATAAACCACTATTCATTATTTATCGTCCTGGGCATATCCCTGATTGTGAGCAAATGCTTAATTACTGGAATACACTCGCACAAGAAAATGGTTTGAAAGGTATATACTTCGCAGAAACATTAAACAGCTTTCCACTTCCTAATATAAATGGATTTGATGCTAGTATTCAATTTGAGCCTTTTTATACAATTGCTCATGATAGCTCTTCAGACATAAATAAGACAATATATGAGTCTGGTAAACAAATAAGCGCTTGGGATTATGATAAAGTGTGGATGTATATACTAAAGCGATCTCCTACAGAGAAAAAAACATTTCCCGGTGCCTTTGTCGACTGGGACAACACGGCACGCCGCAAAGACTTAAATAGCAGCATCTTCCTAGGCTCCACTCCTAGAAAGTTTACGATATATTTAAGTAAGCAAATTCAACGTACCTATTCTCTTTACAACAGCCAGTTTTTATTTATTAATGCGTGGAATGAATGGGCAGAAGGTACTTACTTAGAACCAGATAAAAAGCATGGATTCGCCTATTTAGAAGGTGTTAAGCAGGCAATTAACAGAGGTATGAAAGCATACAAAAAAGACGAGTCATTCTGACTCGTCTTACAGTTGCTTGGCGACGTCCTACTCTCACAGGGACAAGGTCCCAACTACCATCGGCGCTAGAGAGCTTAACTTCCGTGTTCGGTATGGGAACGGGTGTGACCTCTCTGCCATCATCACCAAACTGATGAAGGTATATTCCTTCAAAACTAGATAACATTTGCTTCATATTATATGGTTAAGTCCTCGATCTATTAGTATTCGTCAGCTCCACATGTCACCATGCTTCCACCTCGAACCTATCAACCTGATCATCTTTCAGGGATCTTACTAGCTTACGCTATGGGAAATCTCATCTTGAGGGGGCTTCATGCTTAGATGCTTTCAGCACTTATCCCTTCCGCACATAGCTACCCAGCTATGCCCTTGGCAGAACAACTGGTACACCAGCGGTGCGTCCATCCCGGTCCTCTCGTACTAAGGACAGCTCCTCTCAAATTTCCTACGCCCACGACGGATAGGGACCGAACTGTCTCACGACGTTCTGAACCCAGCTCGCGTACCGCTTTAATGGGCGAACAGCCCAACCCTTGGGACCGACTACAGCCCCAGGATGCGATGAGCCGACATCGAGGTGCCAAACCTCCCCGTCGATGTGGACTCTTGGGGGAGATAAGCCTGTTATCCCCGGGGTAGCTTTTATCCGTTGAGCGATGGCCCTTCCATGCGGAACCACCGGATCACTAAGCCCGACTTTCGTCCCTGCTCGACTTGTAGGTCTCGCAGTCAAGCTCCCTTATGCCTTTGCACTCTACGAATGATTTCCAACCATTCTGAGGGAACCTTTGGGCGCCTCCGTTACACTTTAGGAGGCGACCGCCCCAGTCAAACTGCCCACCTGACACTGTCTCCCGGGTCGATAAGACCCGTAGGTTAGAATTTCAATACAGTCAGGGCGGTATCCCACCAGCGCCTCCACCGAAGCTAGCGCTCCGGTTTCAATGGCTCCCGCCTATCCTGTACAAACTGTACCAAAATTCAATATCAGGCTACAGTAAAGCTCCACGGGGTCTTTCCGTCCTGTCGCGGGTAACCTGCATCTTCACAGGTACTATAATTTCACCGAGTCTCTGGTTGAGACAGTGCCCAAATCGTTACACCTTTCGTGCGGGTCGGAACTTACCCGACAAGGAATTTCGCTACCTTAGGACCGTTATAGTTACGGCCGCCGTTTACTGGGGCTTCAGTTCAGAGCTTCGCTTACGCTAACCCCTCTCCTTAACCTTCCAGCACCGGGCAGGTGTCAGCCCCTATACTTCGCCTTACGGCTTCGCAGAGACCTGTGTTTTTGCTAAACAGTCGCTTGGGCCTATTCACTGCGGCTTTCCGTTAAGAAAGCACCCCTTCTCCCGAAGTTACGGGGTCATTTTGCCGAGTTCCTTAACCAGAGTTCTCTCGCACACCTTAGGATTCTCTCCTCGCCTACCTGTGTCGGTTTGCGGTACAGGCACCTTTTATCTCGCTAGAAGCTTTTCTTGGCAGCGGGGAATCAAAGACTTCGCTCCATAAGGAGCTTCCCCATCACAGCTCAGCCTTCACGATAAGCGGATTTGCCTACTTATCAGCCTAACTGCTTGGACGTGCACAACCAATCGCACGCTTCTTCTATCCTTCTGCGTCCCTCCATTGCTCAAACGATAAAGAGGTGGTACAGGAATATCAACCTGTTGTCCATCGCCTACGCCTGTCGGCCTCGGCTTAGGTCCTGACTAACCCTGAGCGGACGAGCCTTCCTCAGGAAACCTTAGGCATTCGGTGGACGGGATTCTCACCCGTCTTTCGCTACTCATACCGGCATTCTCACTTCTAAGCGCTCCACCAGTCCTTCCGGTCTGACTTCACTGCACTTAGAACGCTCCCCTACCACTGATACCATTGGTATCAATTCGCAGCTTCGGTGGTGTATTTAGCCCCGGTACATTTTCGGCGCAGAGTCACTCGACTAGTGAGCTATTACGCACTCTTTAAATGGTGGCTGCTTCTAAGCCAACATCCTAGTTGTCTAAGCAACTCCACATCCTTTTCCACTTAATACACACTTTGGGACCTTAGCTGGCGATCTGGGCTGTTTCCCTCTTGACTACGGATCTTATCACTCGCAGTCTGACTCCTAAGGATAAGTCATTGGCATTCGGAGTTTGACTGAATTCGGTAATCCGATGAGGACCCCTAGTTCAATCAGTGCTCTACCTCCAAGACTCTTACACTTAAGGCTAGCCCTAAAGCTATTTCGGGGAGAACCAGCTATCTCCAGGTTCGATTGGAATTTCTCCGCTACCCACACCTCATCCCCGCACTTTTCAACGTGCGTGGGTTCGGGCCTCCATTCAGTGTTACCTGAACTTCACCCTGGACATGGGTAGATCACCTGGTTTCGGGTCTACGACCACGTACTAAACGCCCTATTCAGACTCGCTTTCGCTGCGGCTCCGCCTCTTCAGCTTAACCTTGCACGGGATCGTAACTCGCCGGTTCATTCTACAAAAGGCACGCCATCACCCATTAACGGGCTCTGACTATTTGTAGGCACACGGTTTCAGGATCTCTTTCACTCCCCTTCCGGGGTGCTTTTCACCTTTCCCTCACGGTACTGGTTCACTATCGATCACTAGGGAGTATTTAGCCTTGGGAGATGGTCCTCCCAGATTCCGACGGAATTTCACGTGTTCCGCCGTACTCAGGATACATTCAAGAGAGAACGAAGTTTCGACTACGGGGTTGTTACCCTCTACGACGGACCTTTCCAGGTCGCTTCGTCTACCTCGTTCCTTTGTAACTCCGTATAGAATGTCCTACAACCCCAAGAGGCAAGCCTCTTGGTTTGGGCTATGTTCCGTTTCGCTCGCCGCTACTCAGGAAATCGCATTTGCTTTCTCTTCCTCCAGGTACTTAGATGTTTCAGTTCCCTGGGTCTGTCTTCCTTACCCTATGTATTCAGGTAAGGATACCATACCATTACGTATGGTGGGTTTCCCCATTCGGAAATCTTCGGATCAAAGCTTACTTACAGCTCCCCGAAGCATATCGGCGTTAGTCCCGTCCTTCATCGACTCCTAGTGTCAAGGCATCCACCGTGCGCCCTTTCTAACTTAACCAAACTAAAATTAAAAAAATATGAGCTACACTGTTATCTAGTTTTCAAAGAACATACATTTATATATGAGAGATAGTTCTCTCAAAACTGAACAAAACGAAACACGGAAACTTATATTGATGAACAGCGTTCATCAATTCTCCATAGAAAGGAGGTGATCCAGCCGCACCTTCCGATACGGCTACCTTGTTACGACTTCACCCCAATCATCTGTCCCACCTTAGGCGGCTGGCTCCATAAAGGTTACCCCACCGACTTCGGGTGTTACAAACTCTCGTGGTGTGACGGGCGGTGTGTACAAGGCCCGGGAACGTATTCACCGCGGCATGCTGATCCGCGATTACTAGCGATTCCAGCTTCATGTAGGCGAGTTGCAGCCTACAATCCGAACTGAGAACGGTTTTATGAGATTAGCTCCACCTCGCGGTCTTGCAGCTCTTTGTACCGTCCATTGTAGCACGTGTGTAGCCCAGGTCATAAGGGGCATGATGATTTGACGTCATCCCCACCTTCCTCCGGTTTGTCACCGGCAGTCACCTTAGAGTGCCCAACTTAATGATGGCAACTAAGATCAAGGGTTGCGCTCGTTGCGGGACTTAACCCAACATCTCACGACACGAGCTGACGACAACCATGCACCACCTGTCACTCTGCTCCCGAAGGAGAAGCTCTATCTCTAGAGTTTTCAGAGGATGTCAAGACCTGGTAAGGTTCTTCGCGTTGCTTCGAATTAAACCACATGCTCCACCGCTTGTGCGGGCCCCCGTCAATTCCTTTGAGTTTCAGCCTTGCGGCCGTACTCCCCAGGCGGAGTGCTTAATGCGTTAACTTCAGCACTAAAGGGCGGAAACCCTCTAACACTTAGCACTCATCGTTTACGGCGTGGACTACCAGGGTATCTAATCCTGTTTGCTCCCCACGCTTTCGCGCCTCAGTGTCAGTTACAGACCAGAAAGTCGCCTTCGCCACTGGTGTTCCTCCATATCTCTACGCATTTCACCGCTACACATGGAATTCCACTTTCCTCTTCTGCACTCAAGTCTCCCAGTTTCCAATGACCCTCCACGGTTGAGCCGTGGGCTTTCACATCAGACTTAAGAAACCACCTGCGCGCGCTTTACGCCCAATAATTCCGGATAACGCTTGCCACCTACGTATTACCGCGGCTGCTGGCACGTAGTTAGCCGTGGCTTTCTGGTTAGGTACCGTCAAGGTGCCAGCTTATTCAACTAGCACTTGTTCTTCCCTAACAACAGAGTTTTACGACCCGAAAGCCTTCATCACTCACGCGGCGTTGCTCCGTCAGACTTTCGTCCATTGCGGAAGATTCCCTACTGCTGCCTCCCGTAGGAGTCTGGGCCGTGTCTCAGTCCCAGTGTGGCCGATCACCCTCTCAGGTCGGCTACGCATCGTTGCCTTGGTGAGCCGTTACCTCACCAACTAGCTAATGCGACGCGGGTCCATCCATAAGTGACAGCCGAAGCCGCCTTTCAATTTCGAACCATGCAGTTCAAAATGTTATCCGGTATTAGCCCCGGTTTCCCGGAGTTATCCCAGTCTTATGGGCAGGTTACCCACGTGTTACTCACCCGTCCGCCGCTAACTTCTTGAGAGCAAGCTCTCAATCCATTCGCTCGACTTGCATGTATTAGGCACGCCGCCAGCGTTCATCCTGAGCCAGGATCAAACTCTCCAATAAAGTTAGTTTGTCTAGCATCTAAAAATAAAAATTGACGTTTCACGTTGTTTGTTTCGTTCAGTTTTCAAAGAACTACTTGGTCGCTCATTTGCGACTTCCTTATGTTAACATCTTCGTTAGTTAATGTCAACTAAGTTTTTCATTTTGTTTGCCGCGTTCTGCGTTATTGCATCGGCGACTTGTTCTATATTACACCTCTAACCTACAATCGTCAATATGTTTTTATAAAAAACTTCATTTTTTATAAACCCTATTTACGTTATTAATTTATATACCTCTTCTATAAGAATATATAAGCAACCCATAAAACACTATATGGGTTGCTATTCCATCATAAAAACTATTGTTCTTTTGAAGGTACCGAACAACTTTCATCCGTACAAGACATATCGCTTGCACCTTCTGAAGAAAGCTCTTGTAACTTAGATGCAGGATTCTCTTCTTCCCACACTTGCTGAAGTGCACCAACAAAAGTTTCAAGTGGTTGCGCACCTGAAATAGCATACTTTTGATTAATAATAAAATAAGGCACTCCTGAAATTTGATATTGCTGAGCAATCGCTTCATCAATTCTAACATCATTTGCATATGCATTTTTATCATGAACAACACGTAAAGCTTCTTGCTTATCTAAACCTGAAGCTTCAGCGATAGTAGCCAGCGTATCCACATCACTTAAATTTCTCGATTCAGTGAAATATGCAAAAAGTAGATTTTCCGTAATCTCTTTTTCTTTCCCTTGATCCTTTGCAAACTTTGCAAGACGATGCGCATCAAAAGTGTTCGTCGGCTTCATTTCATCAAAATTAAAACTTAACCCCATACTAGCTGCATGATTTCCTAGTTGTACATTATTGCGCTTAGCTTCTTCGATACTAATTCCATACTTTGATGCAAGTACTTCATTAATACTTGTTCCAGAATAGATTGGAGCATCTTGGTCTAATTCAAAACTTTTAAACTCAACTTCAACATCCTTCTTATGTGGAAATTGCTCTAAAGCCATCTCTAATCTACGTTTCCCAATGTAGCAAAATGGGCATACAAAATCTGACCATACTTCAATTTTCATAGAAACACCTCATTAACATGTAGTTTTCAATCATTGTAGCACTGGCACTAAGGAATTCAAAAATTTATGCTTCAAACCTTATATACTACAAACTAAAATAAGTTTTTAAATAGAAAAAACGATAATCAAAAGTATAAAAACATTTCCTTCTGATTATCGTATATACAAATCTAAAACAATCTAATTACGCTGGAATGTATCTTCCCACGAACTTCCATACAGTATTCCAATATTTATTCGAATCTATCTTCTCAGCTTCTCCATGTCCAGCACCTGGAACAATTAATTTCTCTTTTTCTACTTTTGCAGCATTATATACTTCATCTAACATTTCATAAGGAACGAATGTATCAGCATCCCCATGAATAAATAGCATCGGTGTTTTACTTTTCGCTACTTGTTTTACAGCTGAGGCTTCTTCTAAATCATATCCAGCTCTTAATTTTGTAACTGTATTTGCCGCATTCATAACAGGAAACTTTGGCAAATGGAATAAATCTTTTAGTTGATACGTAAATTCATCAATAACAGTTGAGTATCCACAATCTTCAATAATAACTTTAACGTTAGAAGGTAACTCTTCACCGGAAGTCATCATTACAGTTGCTCCTCCCATTGAAACACCAAATAGTGCTATTTCAGCATTAGGGTCTTTCTTTACAATTTGTTGAATCCAAATCAAAATATCTTTACGATCGTGCCAGCCCATCCCTATATAATCGCCTTCACTATTTCCGTGCCCACGAAGATCTGGTGCTATGACATTATAGCCTTGTTCATAAAAATTCCGGATATATTTCGTCATTTTCGACGCCCTACTATCATATCCATGAACTACAATTGCCCATTTATGGCTAGATTTTTCATTGATATATTCATAACCTGTTAATTTCAACTTATCGAAAGAATTTATGTTCAATGT
Source organism: Bacillus thuringiensis (assembly GCF_022095615.2). Classification (NCBI taxonomy): domain Bacteria; kingdom Bacillati; phylum Bacillota; class Bacilli; order Caryophanales; family Bacillaceae; genus Bacillus; species Bacillus thuringiensis. The sequence continues at coordinate 274,352 of NZ_CP155559.1, read as the reverse complement.
ATTAGGTTTATGATGTGAGACAAAGTTCGCATCCTTTTCTTCATTTGTAGCCAACACACCTCCGGATGCATTCACAGTTTCCACTAAATGAGGATTATCCTCTAAAAATTCTTTCTCTTGTTTTGCATTCAATGCATAATTATAAAAATAATTACCGACTAACATATAAGCAATTGCTAGAAGGACTAAAACTACTATAGTAATTACACTTATCTTTTTCATATTATCTCCTTTTTCAAAATTAAATCTTCTTATATTCAAGTACTCAAAAAAACAACTGCACTATTTTAACATACCGACAGATCGCTTCTACAAAAAATAAAATAGAAAATCTTAAACTACGCATCAAAAATGTTGAAAGAAAATGAATATGAGAGAATCAAAAGAATTAGAAGTTAGAAACACAAAAAAGACGAGTCATTCTGACTCGTCTTACAGTTGCTTGGCGACGTCCTACTCTCACAGGGACAAGGTCCCAACTACCATCGGCGCTAGAGAGCTTAACTTCCGTGTTCGGTATGGGAACGGGTGTGACCTCTCTGCCATCATCACCAAACTGATGAAGGTATATTCCTTCAAAACTAGATAACATTTGCTTCATATTATATGGTTAAGTCCTCGATCTATTAGTATTCGTCAGCTCCACATGTCACCATGCTTCCACCTCGAACCTATCAACCTGATCATCTTTCAGGGATCTTACTAGCTTACGCTATGGGAAATCTCATCTTGAGGGGGGCTTCATGCTTAGATGCTTTCAGCACTTATCCCTTCCGCACATAGCTACCCAGCTATGCCCTTGGCAGAACAACTGGTACACCAGCGGTGCGTCCATCCCGGTCCTCTCGTACTAAGGACAGCTCCTCTCAAATTTCCTACGCCCACGACGGATAGGGACCGAACTGTCTCACGACGTTCTGAACCCAGCTCGCGTACCGCTTTAATGGGCGAACAGCCCAACCCTTGGGACCGACTACAGCCCCAGGATGCGATGAGCCGACATCGAGGTGCCAAACCTCCCCGTCGATGTGGACTCTTGGGGGAGATAAGCCTGTTATCCCCGGGGTAGCTTTTATCCGTTGAGCGATGGCCCTTCCATGCGGAACCACCGGATCACTAAGCCCGACTTTCGTCCCTGCTCGACTTGTAGGTCTCGCAGTCAAGCTCCCTTATGCCTTTGCACTCTACGAATGATTTCCAACCATTCTGAGGGAACCTTTGGGCGCCTCCGTTACACTTTAGGAGGCGACCGCCCCAGTCAAACTGCCCACCTGACACTGTCTCCCGGGTCGATAAGACCCGTAGGTTAGAATTTCAATACAGTCAGGGCGGTATCCCACCAGCGCCTCCACCGAAGCTAGCGCTCCGGTTTCAATGGCTCCCGCCTATCCTGTACAAACTGTACCAAAATTCAATATCAGGCTACAGTAAAGCTCCACGGGGTCTTTCCGTCCTGTCGCGGGTAACCTGCATCTTCACAGGTACTATAATTTCACCGAGTCTCTGGTTGAGACAGTGCCCAAATCGTTACACCTTTCGTGCGGGTCGGAACTTACCCGACAAGGAATTTCGCTACCTTAGGACCGTTATAGTTACGGCCGCCGTTTACTGGGGCTTCAGTTCAGAGCTTCGCTTACGCTAACCCCTCTCCTTAACCTTCCAGCACCGGGCAGGTGTCAGCCCCTATACTTCGCCTTACGGCTTCGCAGAGACCTGTGTTTTTGCTAAACAGTCGCTTGGGCCTATTCACTGCGGCTTTCCGTTAAGAAAGCACCCCTTCTCCCGAAGTTACGGGGTCATTTTGCCGAGTTCCTTAACCAGAGTTCTCTCGCACACCTTAGGATTCTCTCCT
>NZ_CP155559.1:90000-267500 GCF_022095615.2 Bacillus thuringiensis | reverse complement strand
GCATTCTCAAAAAATGGTGCAGCTCCCTTTGCAAAAAAGACTCCTAATAACGCACAAGCAGCAAAAGCAGTAATCAATTGAATTCTTATACTCTTTCGTACACTCTTTACTAATTTCTCAATTAATTGTCTTATTTTCCTTACATAAGTAAACGGATTAAATATCTTTTTCAATCTTATACCCCACTCCCCATACTGTTTTTATATATCTAGGTTTCCTTGGATTCTCCTCAATCTTTTCACGTACTTTTCGAATATGAACCATTACAGTATTATCAGACTGGAAAGATCGTTCATTCCAAACCTTTTCATAAATTTGCTCTGCGCTAAAAACCATTCCTGGATTACGAGATAGCAATTCTAAAATGGAAAATTCCCTCGGAGTTAGTTTCACTTCTTCTCCCTCTACAATGACTTTATGAGTTGAGATATTTATTTTCATCTCTCCAATTTCTAGCTCGTCCTCATTTTGTATAGCGAAACCATTCATTTTCATATAACGGCGTAACTGAGATTTAACTCTTGCGATTAACTCTAACGGATTAAACGGCTTCGTTACGTAATCATCTGCACCCGTTGTTAGTCCTAAAATCTTATCCATATCTTGTGTTTTCGCTGAAAGCATAATGATTGGCATTTCTTTTTCTTCCCTTACTTTCATACACATGTGGATGCCGTCTACTTTCGGCATCATAATATCTAATACAACTAGATGCACTTCATTTTCTTCCAGTAAACGTAGCCCTTCTTCTCCGTCCCCTGCTTGTAATACTTTATATCCTTCATTCTTTAAATAGATTGTAATAAGATTCCTAATTTCTTTTTCATCATCTACGACAAGTATTGTTTCGTGTGCCACAATATCTCCCCCATCACTTTTTTAATCCCTAACTTCTATTATAGAAAAACTTCTGAAGAAAAACGCTCGGAAATCCTTAAGATTTTCTGAAGACGCAAAAAAGGTCTAGACTCCCCTTAAGTCTAGACCTTTCAAAAAACCCCTTTTATTTACGAACGTAGATGAAATATAGTACGAATAAAACTCCCATAACATACATAATTGGATGAATCTCTTTACGGCGACCACTTACTACCATTGTAATTGGATAGAAGATAAAGCCAATCGCAATCCCTGTTGCGATACTATACGTAAGTGGCATTGAAATGATAGTAAAGAATGCTGGTACTGCAATCTCGAATTTCTTCCAATCAATTTCACCTAAAGATGAAACCATCAAGATTCCTACAATAATTAGTGCTGGCGCTGTTACAGCTGGTGTCACAACACTTAATAGTGGTGAGAAGAATAGCGCTAGCAAGAAGAACCCTGCTGTTACAACTGCCGTAAATCCAGAACGTCCACCCGCTGCTACCCCTGCAGACGACTCAATGTAAGACGTTGTTGTTGATGTACCTAGGATCGCACCGATTACAGTTGCAATCGCATCTGCGAATAACGCTTTTCCTGCACGTGGTAATTTATTATTCTTCATTAATCCAGCTTGATTCGCAACCGCTACAAGTGTACCTGCTGTATCAAAGAAATCGATAAAGAAGAACGTTATAATAACAATCACCATTTGAACAGTGAAAATGTCTCCAAAGTGAGTTAACGCCACACCGAACGTTGGTTCTAGACTCGGTATTGCTCCCACTACGGCTTTCGGAGTATCAATTAATCCTGTTGCTACTCCTAAGATTGCTGTAAGAATCATACCGTAGAACACTGCACCATTAACTTTCTTAATCATGAAGATGATTGTCGTAACAACTCCGAAGATCGCTAGTAACGTTGTGCCCTTTGTTAAATCCCCCAACCCAACAAGAACAGCATCATTTTTCACGATAATTCCGGCATTTTGGAATCCAAGGAAGGCAATGAACAATCCGATACCTGCCGCTACTGCAAACTTTAACTCTGATGGAATTGCATTAATAATTTTTTCACGAATACCTGAAGCTGTAAGAATAATAAAGATAATACCTGACATTAACGTTCCAGCAATTGCTGTCTGCCACGGAATCCCCATCGTTAACACTGCCGTATAAGCAAAGAACGCGTTAATTCCCATACCTGGCGCTAAAGCAATTGGATACTTCGCGAATATCCCCATAACTAACGAACCAATCGCTGCTGCTAATGCTGTAGCAACGAATACTGCACCCGGATCCATTCCTGTACCTGCTGGTAACCCTTTAACGTTCCCAAGTGACAGCGTAGCAGGATTGACAAATAGTACATAAGCCATAGATAAAAATGTCGTTAAACCTGCTATGAACTCTGTTTTATAATTCGTACCGAGTTCATCAAACTGAAAATAGCGTTTCATCTTACGTTTCCCCCGTTATATGATTACTCGCCGTAATCTCCCTAGCCCTCTTTTATCTATTAAAAATAAAAAAGGCTTCCATTGCATATACATGGAAGCGTTCTATGAATAAAGACAAGTTTCCCCTCATCTTTATCTAAACGCCTCGTAGTCAAGCCATTTACGGTAGCTAGGTAGAAACTTTCGGGCCATATCCCCGATATTATACGACGGCATAATATTCACTTTTCGTTTGAATTACATACTCATATTAACTCGACAAGGGGTTTTTGTCAATTTAAAAACGAACATTTTTATAAACTTTTGTATTTTCGTTCGTATTAATGATGAAAACAAAAAGATCCATCTATACATAAATGATAGATGGATCTTTTTTATAATACTATTCCCACTCAATCGTTGCTGGTGGCTTACTTGTTATATCATACACGATACGGTTAACATGTTTTACTTCGTTTACGATACGTACAGAGATTTTCTCTAATACGTCCCAAGGGATACGTGCCCAGTCAGCTGTCATACCGTCGATAGATGTTACTGCACGGATACCTACTGTGTAATCGTAAGTACGCTCGTCACCCATAACACCTACGCTGCGCATACCAGGAAGCGCAGTGAAGTATTGCCAAACTTCGCGGTCTAAGCCTGCTTTAATAATTTCTTCACGTAAAATCGCATCAGATTCACGAACGATTTCTAATTTCTCTTCTGTGATTTCACCTAATACACGAATACCAAGACCAGGGCCTGGGAATGGTTGACGCCATACGATCTCATCAGGAATTCCTAGTTCTGATCCTAATACACGTACTTCATCTTTAAATAACGTGTTTAAAGGCTCAATTAATTTGAACTGCATGTCTTCTGGAAGTCCACCAACGTTATGGTGAGATTTAATTGTTTGTGCAGTTGCTGTACCACTTTCAACGATGTCCGTGTAAAGTGTACCTTGTGCTAGGAAGTCCATTCCTTGTAATTTAGAAGCTTCATCATCAAATACGTAAATGAATTCATTACCGATGATTTTACGTTTTTGCTCTGGATCTTCTACACCTTTTAACTTGTTCATGAAGCGCTCTTTCGCATCCACTTTAATAACGTTCATATGGAAGCCTTCGCTAAATGTTTTCATAACACCTTCTGCTTCATCTTTACGAAGTAAACCGTGGTCCACGAAAATACATGTTAATTGATCGCCGATTGCTTTATGAATTAATACTGCTACAACAGAAGAGTCTACACCGCCACTAAGTGCGCATAGTACTTTTTTGTCTCCAACAGTTTCACGGATTTTCTCTAATTCTACTTCGATAAAGTTCTCCATGTTCCATCCTTCAGAACAACCACATGCGCCGAATACGAAGTTTTTAATTAAATCGTTACCGTGCTCAGAGTGACGTACTTCTGGGTGGAATTGTACACCGTATAAGTTTTTGTCTTCATTGCTCATACCAGCAATTGGACAAGACTCACTTGTTGCATCTACTACGAATCCTTCAGGTAAACCAGTTACTAAGTCACCATGGCTCATCCATACAACTTGCTCTTCTGGAAGGTTCGCATATAATTTTGATTCGTTCTCTACTTTAAGAACAGCTTTTCCGTACTCACGGTGGTTTGCACGTTCTACTTTACCACCGAAGTGTTGTGTCATAAGCTGCATACCGTAACAAATACCGAAAATCGGTAATCCTAGTTCAAAGATTTTTTCATCACAATGTAATGCGCCTTCACCGTATACACTATTCGGTCCACCAGAGAAGATAATCCCTTTTGGATTCATTGCTTTAATTTCTTCTGCAGTAATTGTATGTGGATGAAGTTCACTGTATACACCGAACTCACGAATTCGACGTGCTATTAACTGATTGTACTGACTCCCAAAATCTAAAACGATAATTGTATCATGCTGCTTCTTCAAAATAATCACCCCAACGTTAGTTCTCGTATATAAATATTTTCACCAATTTGGCAAAAAGCATTACTAATATAATAAAAAAAGCCAGTCCTCCGCCTCTAGTCTCATAACAAAGAAAAGGCAGGGGTCTGGCTTTATAAAGAAAGATAGTCTCCGCTCTTTATAAATATAAGACACACTGCCTTCATAGTCAGGTTGTTTACGGTAACCCGGTAGAGACTCTCAAACCTTATCTTTGAGGATATATGAAGGAACGTTTTATATTATCTTCCTAGATTCTAACAATGAAGTATCGATATGGTCAAGAGAGAAAGCGACAAAATTCTACAGAAATTCATTTCCTTTTCTAAAAAACATAAAAAAACATCCATTTCTATATAGAAATGGATGTTTTTTAGGGCAAACGGAATTACATCATTCCGCCCATACCGCCCATGCCCATGCCGCCCATGTCAGGCATTGCTGGTGCATTTGGTTCTGGCTTGTCAGCAACTACAGCTTCAGTTGTTAAGAACATAGCTGCAACAGATGCTGCATTTTGAAGTGCAGAGCGAGTTACTTTAGCTGGATCTACGATACCAGTTTCAAGCATGTTAACCCACTCGCCAGTAGCTGCGTTGAAACCAACGCCTACTTTTTCGCCTTTTAGACGCTCTACAACTACAGATCCTTCTAGACCAGCGTTGATTGCGATTTGACGAACTGGCTCTTCTAGTGCGCGAAGTACGATGTTGATACCTGTTGCTTCGTCACCTTCAGCTACGATAGAAGCTACTTTCGTGTATACGTTCATAAGTGAAGTACCACCACCTGCAACGATACCTTCTTCTACTGCTGCACGAGTTGAGTTAAGTGCATCTTCAATACGAAGTTTGCGCTCTTTTAACTCAGTTTCAGTTGCTGCACCTACTTTAATTACCGCTACGCCACCTGCAAGTTTTGCAAGACGCTCTTGTAATTTTTCACGATCGAATTCAGAAGTAGTTTCTTCTAATTGCGCACGGATTTGGCCAATGCGAGCTTCGATTTGTTGTGAATTTCCGATACCTTCAACTACAGTTGTGTTTTCTTTCGTTACAACAACTTTACCAGCGCGTCCTAAAGATTCAATTGTAGCAGATTTTAAGTCACGACCTAATTCTTCAGTGATTACTTCGCCACCAGTTAAGATTGCGATATCTTCTAGCATTGCTTTACGACGGTCACCAAATCCAGGAGCTTTAACAGCTACTACATTGAATGTACCACGAAGTTTGTTCACTACTAATGTAGCTAAAGCTTCGCCTTCTACGTCTTCAGCGATGATAAGAAGTGGTTTACCTTGTTGTACCACTTGCTCTAATACTGGTAAGATTTCTTGGATGTTAGAAATCTTCTTATCAGTAATTAAGATGTATGGGTTATCAAGAACTGCTTCCATTTTGTCAGAATCAGTAATCATGTAAGGAGATGCATATCCACGATCAAATTGCATACCTTCTACTACGTCTAATTCTGTTGTGAATCCTTTAGACTCTTCTAAAGTAATAACACCGTCGTTACCAACGCGCTCCATTGCTTCAGCGATTAATTGACCAACTTCTTCGTCAGCCGCAGAAATAGCAGCTACTTGTGCGATAGAAGATTTACCTTCGATTGGTTTAGAAATCTCTTTTAATTCTGCAATTGCAGCAGTAACAGCTTTTTCGATACCTTTACGAAGACCCATTGGGTTCGCACCAGCTGTTACGTTTTTAAGACCTTCACGAATCATAGCTTGTGCTAATACAGTTGCAGTTGTTGTTCCGTCACCAGCTACATCATTTGTTTTGCTAGCAACTTCTGCTACTAATTTTGCACCCATGTTTTCGAATGCATCTTCTAATTCGATTTCTTTTGCGATTGTTACACCGTCATTTGTAATAAGTGGTGAACCGAATTTTTTCTCAAGTACAACGTTACGACCTTTTGGTCCAAGCGTTACTTTAACTGCGTTTGCAAGAGTGTCGACACCGCGAAGCATCGAACGACGTGCTTCTTCACTAAATTTAATATCTTTTGCCATAATAATTGACCCCCTTGAATTTTTTAAGATTTATATAATTAACCGATAACTGCTAAAATGTCACTTTCACGTAAAATCAAGTAGTCAGTACCTTCGTATTTCACTTCAGTACCTGCATATTTTGAGAAGATGATAAGATCACCTGCTGCTACCTCTAAAGCAACACGCTCACCATTTTCAAGCACTCGACCAGTACCTACTGCAATAACTTTACCCTCTTGTGGTTTTTCTTTTGCAGTGTCTGGTAATACAATACCACTTGCTGTTTTTTCTTCTGCTTGAACAAGCTCAATTACAACGCGATCACCTAATGGCTTTAGCATGAACAATAACCTCCTCATTTTGTTATGTAAATTTTATTTATTAGCACTCAAGTCACTCGAGTGCTAACACACTTATAATAATAAATAATCTCAATTTCTTTTGCAAGTAAAAAAATCATAATTTTTTCGCAAATTAAGCTATACACTTTTCTATATAGAGTCCCTCTTCTTCTACCTTTACTATATGAATCGTTGTTTCCACTACTCGTATGTTACAATATGAAAGGACACCCTAAGTTGTTTTCGCTACACACACAACTTTCTCCTGTCTTCTATTATAATTTCAAATAAGGATTTACGAAAAAAACATAATTTAAGTGAGGTTTATATCGTAGGTAGCATACTTACATGTTATCCTACCTTATCTCATACACTAGAGTTAGAAAGGATGGTTAAACCATTTGAAAAAACAATATTGGTGGGTTATCGTTACATACATTTTAATGCAGTTATCATCCATTGCTGGATTACCACTTCTGCTGAAAACTGGACTTTATGATAACAGGGGATTTACTAGAGAAGAGAAATTTCAACTCATAACTGGCCACTGGGCAATCATTAGCTTCTTTATTGCATTATGTATCGTACTTTGGTTACTTAGAACAGATATTCGTGACAGGCATTTAGATAAAATGCGCTCTACTGTTCCAGCTACAGTTGGATGGATTTTCATCGGATTTTTCTTAGCACTATTTTCACAAAGTATTGCCGGTATGATCGAAATGCGGTTATTAGGGATTACACCTGGCTCTGAAAATACAGAAAGACTTATGGACATCGCAAGAACGACACCTTGGTTCCTTATCGTCATATCTATAATCGGACCTATTTTAGAAGAAATCGTATTTAGAAAAATTTTATTTGGTACACTTTATAAGAAGTTTAACTTCTTTATTGCTGCTATCATTAGTTCTCTTGTATTCGCAGCAATTCATTTTGATTTCACTCACTTATTGGTATACACTTCTATGGGACTCGTATTCGCCTTTTTATATGTAAAAACGAAGCGTATTATCGTCCCTATCGCAGCTCATGTCGCAATGAATACATTAGTTGCAGTTGCTCAAGTTTTAATGAGCAATGAACAAATTCAAGAAATGATTAAAGAAGCTGAAAAAATGCAAGGCTTTATCGGAGGATTTTTAGTATGAGAAACTCACCATTGTTCATGGCTGCATTGTACTTCCTTCTAGGATGTATCTTTACACGCTTCGCCATTACGAACGTAACAGATACAATCTGGAATATGTGGACAATACTATTCGCAGTTATGGCAACAATTGATTTTAATTTGGCACTTCGCCTTATCTTAGTTAAATTCACAAAGAAAAAACAATAATAAAACGCAGAGGTTGCTTCCTCTGCGTTTTATTGTGGATAATTCTTCAAAAAGTAAACCAGTGTTTGTAGCTCTACTGCTAAATCAATATGATGAATTCTTATATTGTCTGACACATTTAAGCGTGCTGGTGTGAAATTTAAAATACCATGCACATTCGTTTCTGCCAATCTATCTGCTACAGATTGTGCTACTGTAGCGGGTACTGTTAATATTGCCACTTGTATATCAGTTGATAAACGTTCTTCTAATTCATCTAAATGATATACAGGAATGCCCCCGATTTCTGTCCCGACTTTCTCTTCACTAACATCAAACGCCATTTCAATTTTTGTATTATTATTTTTCGTGAAATTATAATGTAAGAAAGCGGTCCCTAAATTACCTACTCCAATAAGCGCTACACGTGTTATATCATCTTGGTCGAGTGTTTCACGGAAAAATGATAATAAATAATTTACGTTATATCCATAACCTTTTTTCCCTAACGCTCCAAAATATGAAAAATCTCTTCGAATCGTTGCGGAATCAACTTTTACCGCTTCGCTCAATTCGGCTGATGAAACACGTTGCTTACCAGAAAGAGATAAGTTTTGGATAAATCGATAGTATAGAGGCAATCGTTTGGCAGTGGCCTGTGGAATTTTTTGCTGATCCATATAACCTCTCCTCTCTTCCTATCTTTATTCATATACTTGAATCAAATACAGAAGTTTAGCACTCATGAATTTCCCTGTATAATAAAGAGAAGCAGTATTCTCTCTTTATTTTAAACTATACACTATTTTTAGTATGATTGAGAAATATAAACATGGCAAAGTTAAGAAATTATTTGAGGTGAAAACATTGATTTTATTACAAGTAAACGCGCTTACGAAATTATACGGTGCAGAAACGATTCTTGCAAACATAAAATTAGAAGTTCAAACGAAAGATCGTATCGCATTAGTCGGACGAAATGGAGCCGGAAAATCTACATTATTAAAAATAATAGCTGGTGAGCTATCCCATGATGGTGGCGAAATTATAAAACCGAAAGATGTCTCAATCGGATATTTAGCTCAGAATACCGGGTTAGAAACGTCTTTAACAATTTGGGATGAAATGTTAACCGTCTTTACACACTTGCAACAAATGGAGACAAAACTTCGAAGGCTAGAGCAAGAGATGGGAAAAGAAGAAAACTTTTCAAACGAGGCTACATATGAAAGATTATTAGCTGACTATGACCAATTACAATTAGATTATAAAGATCAAGGTGGATATCAGTACGAAGCAGATATTCGCTCGATTTTAAGTGGTCTTGGCTTCCCAGTTGAAACGCACCAGACGACGATTTCTACATTAAGCGGTGGACAAAAAACAAGATTAGCTCTCGGTAAATTATTATTAACGAAACCAGACCTACTTATTTTGGACGAGCCTACAAACCATTTAGACATCGAAACATTGACATGGCTTGAACAATATTTACAAGGCTATCCTGGCGCAATACTAATCGTTTCTCATGACCGTTATTTCTTAGATAAACTCGTTACACAAGTATATGAAATTTCGAATAAAGAAAGCAGACGATTTGTTGGTAACTACAGTAAATATTTAGACTTAAAATCAGCATTATACGAGCAAGACATGAAACGTTATGAAAAACAACAAGATGAAATCGCTAAGCTTGAGGATTTCGTTCAAAAAAATATAGCTCGCGCATCTACGACAAAACGTGCGCAAAGCCGTCGTAAACAATTAGATAGAATGGAATTATTGACTAGACCATTAGGTGATTCTAAGTCAGCATCCTTCCACTTCGATATCGAAAAACAAAGTGGAAATGATGTTTTACAAGTAAAGGATGCAACTATCGGCTATGATGAGGATCCTATTATTGAACATGTAACTATGCGCTTAACTCGCGGGGATAGCGTTGCTTTAGTTGGTCCAAACGGAATTGGGAAATCCACATTATTAAAATCACTTGTGAATAAGTTACCACTATTAAATGGTAATGTTTCTTTTGGATCCAATGTATCTGTTGGTTATTATGATCAAGAACAAGCGAACTTAACATCTTCTAAGCGAGTTTTAAATGAGTTATGGGATGAATATCCATTGCAGCCCGAAAAAGAAATCCGTACTATACTTGGGAATTTTTTATTCACAGGAGATGATGTACTGAAACCAGTATCTTCCCTTAGTGGTGGACAAAAAGCTCGATTAGCTCTTGCAAAACTTATGATGCAAAAATCGAATTTATTAATTCTAGATGAACCTACGAACCATCTTGATTTAAATAGTAAAGAGATTTTGGAGAATGCTTTAATTGATTATCCAGGCACCCTTCTATTTGTCTCACATGACCGCTACTTTATTAATCGTGTAACGACGACCGTTGTTGAGTTATCAACAGAAGGTGCACAGGAATATTTAGGGGACTATGATTACTACGTTGAAAAGAAAAATGAAATGATTGAACGCGCAGCATTTGAACAACAAGAACAGCAAGAAAACCAAGCACCTGTTCAAAAAACTGTAGCTCAAGAAAAATTAAATTATCTCGAAGAAAAAGAGCGTAAACAATTAGAACGTCAACGCACTCGAAAAATTGAGGAGCTAGAACAAAATATTGTAGAATTTGAAGAAGAAATTGCTACGTTAGAAGATCAACTTTGCTTACCAGAAATATATGCAGATTATGAAAAGGCTAGTGAAATTACAACGAAAAAGCAAACACTACAAGAGCAACTTGATGCATGTATGGCAGAATGGGAAGAATTACATTTATAAAAGTATGAATAAGAAGGATGTCTCATAAGTCAGGATTTTTGACTATGCGACATCCTTTTTGTCTTTTAGTTGGGATGAACGTCATATTGTATAAACAATTCGACACGACATATCGATTTACCGACAAAGTTTGACATTGTTAATAACTCCTATCATAAGAGCGCATTTCAAAATGTTTTTTAGAGATATCTTCTTGTTATTTATTTCCCGAAAAAGAATACATTTAAAGGTCAGACTTCATCTGATTTATCCACAAGTTTATACACATATCCACCTTTGTAAAATAAACCCCAAAACAACTTTTCCACATTATCCACAATTAACAAAAAAGTTATCAACATTTTATATACACAATAAAACCCACATTATCAACAGATAATATGGGTTTTATCCACAAGCTGTGGTTAATTTTGTGCATAACTATGCTTCAATATCTAATCCTGGATTTGCATTTAAAGCTAATGTAGCACGTTTTCCTTGTTCATATGCAATTGTACCTGCCGCTGCAATCATTGCTGCATTATCGGTACATAAAGATAATGGAGGAATAATTAGCTCAATATTTTCTTTTGCCGCAAATTCCGCTTCCAAACGTGCGCGAAGTCCTTTATTCGCAGCTACTCCACCAGCAAGAAGCAGTTGCTTTACGTTATACGCTTCCGCTGCACGAGATGCTTTCGTTACAAGTACATCTATTACACTCTCTTGGAAACTTGCTGCTAAATCTTCTGGTGCAATTTCTATCCCGCGTTGTTTTGCGTTATGCACAGTGTTGATAACTGCTGATTTCAATCCACTAAAACTGAAATCATACGAATCAGGTTCTAGCCATGCACGAGGCAGAACGATTGTTGGTTCCCCTTCATGTGCAAGGCGATCAATATGAGGGCCACCTGGATATGGCATAGATAACGTACGAGCTACTTTATCATATGCCTCTCCAGCTGCATCATCTCTTGTTTCACCAATCACTTCGAATGAACCATGTTCTTTCATATAAACAAGCTCCGTATGTCCACCAGATACAACAAGTGATAGTAGTGGGAATTGAACTTCTTTTACTAAACGGTTCGCATAAATGTGCCCGGCGATATGATGAACACCCACTAGAGGAATATCATGTGCAAAAGCCACTGCTTTCGCTGCATTTACGCCTATTAGAAGCGCTCCTACTAAACCAGGTCCTTCTGTTACAGCAATTGCATCAATATCATCAAATGTGATATTTGCTTCTTTTAAAGCCTCTTCTAACACAACTGTAATTTCTTCTACATGATGACGAGATGCAATCTCTGGTACAACTCCGCCAAAACGTTTATGACTTTCAATTTGTGATGCAACAACATTCGCAATAATTTCCGTTCCATTTTTAACAACTGCTACTGCTGTTTCATCACAACTTGTTTCAATACCAAGTATAATCGTATTTTTTTCCATTATATATTCACCCACATTACGAGACCATCTTCCTGATTGTCTGCATAGTATCGTTTACGAATTCCACCATTTTGAAATCCGTATTTTTTGTATAACTGCTTTGCTACTTCATTTGATACACGTACTTCAAGTGTTATCGTTTTTACCCCTAGATCTTTCGCTTCAGAAATAACTTCTTTCAATAAAGCATCTCCTAGCTTTTGACCTCTGTATTCTGGCAAAATAGCTATATTTGTTATATGTGATTCATCAATAATTATCCACAATCCACAATACCCAATTACACGACCATCTTTTTCTAGCACAACATAATGTGCATGTTCATTCATCGTTAACTCACGGTGAAAGGCATCTGCAGTCCAAGGCGTTGAAAAAGATGCTTCTTCAATAGCTACAATTTGAGCGATATCATCGAGTTCCATCTTTCTAAATATCATATCCATCTTCTGCAAGCTCCTACTTATTTTGACTTTCTAACCACTTTGTTTCAGCTTCAGCTAAACGAAGATAACTAGGAACAAATGAATGTACATCTTGTTCTTCTTTTTGTAATCCTAAGAACGCCAGTTCACTTGGTCTAGGGTTATTTTTAGTAAAAGGAGCAAATACAGCTTGATCGCCTAAATGTTCTATTATTGTTTCTTTGTGCAGTTTAACATCGTTACCAATAAATAAAATCGGCTTCCCTTTATCCTTTAACATTTGCAACCAGTCTACAATAAGGATGATTCGGTCTTCTTCTATAGAAGTTAAATGCTCTCCTTCATATGTATATAACCCAGTATAAATTTGTCCACGTCTTCCATCAAATAAAGGACAGATCAATCCATTAAAATTAGCACCGTTGGCAGCAACTACTTCTAAACTTGATACACCTACAATTGGTATTTGAAGTGACCAAGCTAATGTTTTTGCAGCTGTCACACCTATGCGAACACCTGTATATGACCCAGGTCCAGCAGCTACAACGATTTTAGTTAATTCTTTCGGTTTTACACCACATTCTTTTAACAATTTTGCTACAGCTGGCATAAGACGTACAGAATGATTTTTTGTTAAGTTTGTAATGATTTCCCCAATTACGTTTCCTTCCTCAATAAGGGATACACCCATTACGTAATTTGAAGTATCAATTGCTAGTACTTTCATCTTGTAATAGCTCCTCACATAATCTAATATATCGATCTCCAATTGGCTCGAGTACAATTTTCCTTGTATCATCTCCAGCATGGAATAAACTAATTTGTAACTTCTCATTTGGTAAAAATGCTTCTATTAAATGAGCCCATTCTACTACGGTAATTCCTTCACCGTAGAAATATTCATCAAAACCCAAGTCCTCTTCACTTTCTGCTAAGCGATACACGTCCATATGATATAGCGGCAATCTCCCTTTATATTCTTTAATAATATTAAAGGTAGGACTATTTACAACTCTTTTCACTCCAAGACCTTTTGCTAGTCCTTTTGTAAAAGTTGTCTTACCAGCCCCTAGATCTCCTTCTAAAATAATTACATCTTGCGCTCCGACAAGTCCACCTAGTTTTTCTGATAATCTTTGTGTTTCCTCAGAAGATTTTGTTGTTATTTCATATTTACTCACAGACTTCACCTACTTTACTCACAATGTTCTCTGCTCTTTATTATACAGGTTTTAAATATATAAAAAAGTCCTTAGGAGTTTTCCTAAGGATAGTTTGACTGTCTTTATTAGTTTTTTGTTAAAACAAATAAAAAAATACGAAACAACATGTTTCGTTCTTTTCTTTATATAAAATGGCGGTCCCGACCGGGGTCGAACCGGCGATCTCCTGCGTGACAGGCAGGCATGTTAACCACTACACCACGGGACCATTTGGTTGCGGGGACAGGATTTGAACCTGCGACCTTCGGGTTATGAGCCCGACGAGCTACCGTGCTGCTCCACCCCGCGATGATATAAATAGCCTGGCAACGTCCTACTCTCACAGGGACAAGGTCCCAACTACCATCGGCGCTAGAGAGCTTAACTTCCGTGTTCGGTATGGGAACGGGTGTGACCTCTCTGCCATCATTACCAGACTATTGAAGGTATATTCCTTCAAAACTAGATAACATTGCTTCATATTATATGGTTAAGTCCTCGATCTATTAGTATTCGTCAGCTCCACATGTCACCATGCTTCCACCTCGAACCTATCAACCTGATCATCTTTCAGGGATCTTACTAGCTTACGCTATGGGAAATCTCATCTTGAGGGGGGCTTCATGCTTAGATGCTTTCAGCACTTATCCCTTCCGCACATAGCTACCCAGCTATGCCCTTGGCAGAACAACTGGTACACCAGCGGTGCGTCCATCCCGGTCCTCTCGTACTAAGGACAGCTCCTCTCAAATTTCCTACGCCCACGACGGATAGGGACCGAACTGTCTCACGACGTTCTGAACCCAGCTCGCGTACCGCTTTAATGGGCGAACAGCCCAACCCTTGGGACCGACTACAGCCCCAGGATGCGATGAGCCGACATCGAGGTGCCAAACCTCCCCGTCGATGTGGACTCTTGGGGGAGATAAGCCTGTTATCCCCGGGGTAGCTTTTATCCGTTGAGCGATGGCCCTTCCATGCGGAACCACCGGATCACTAAGCCCGACTTTCGTCCCTGCTCGACTTGTAGGTCTCGCAGTCAAGCTCCCTTATGCCTTTGCACTCTACGAATGATTTCCAACCATTCTGAGGGAACCTTTGGGCGCCTCCGTTACACTTTAGGAGGCGACCGCCCCAGTCAAACTGCCCACCTGACACTGTCTCCCGGGTCGATAAGACCCGTAGGTTAGAATTTCAATACAGTCAGGGCGGTATCCCACCAGCGCCTCCACCGAAGCTAGCGCTCCGGTTTCAATGGCTCCCGCCTATCCTGTACAAACTGTACCAAAATTCAATATCAGGCTACAGTAAAGCTCCACGGGGTCTTTCCGTCCTGTCGCGGGTAACCTGCATCTTCACAGGTACTATAATTTCACCGAGTCTCTGGTTGAGACAGTGCCCAAATCGTTACACCTTTCGTGCGGGTCGGAACTTACCCGACAAGGAATTTCGCTACCTTAGGACCGTTATAGTTACGGCCGCCGTTTACTGGGGCTTCAGTTCAGAGCTTCGCTTACGCTAACCCCTCTCCTTAACCTTCCAGCACCGGGCAGGTGTCAGCCCCTATACTTCGCCTTACGGCTTCGCAGAGACCTGTGTTTTTGCTAAACAGTCGCTTGGGCCTATTCACTGCGGCTTTCCGTTAAGAAAGCACCCCTTCTCCCGAAGTTACGGGGTCATTTTGCCGAGTTCCTTAACCAGAGTTCTCTCGCACACCTTAGGATTCTCTCCTCGCCTACCTGTGTCGGTTTGCGGTACAGGCACCTTTTATCTCGCTAGAAGCTTTTCTTGGCAGCGGGGAATCAAAGACTTCGCTCCATAAGGAGCTTCCCCATCACAGCTCAGCCTTCACGATAAGCGGATTTGCCTACTTATCAGCCTAACTGCTTGGACGTGCACAACCAATCGCACGCTTCTTCTATCCTTCTGCGTCCCTCCATTGCTCAAACGATAAAGAGGTGGTACAGGAATATCAACCTGTTGTCCATCGCCTACGCCTGTCGGCCTCGGCTTAGGTCCTGACTAACCCTGAGCGGACGAGCCTTCCTCAGGAAACCTTAGGCATTCGGTGGACGGGATTCTCACCCGTCTTTCGCTACTCATACCGGCATTCTCACTTCTAAGCGCTCCACCAGTCCTTCCGGTCTGACTTCACTGCACTTAGAACGCTCCCCTACCACTGATACCATTGGTATCAATTCGCAGCTTCGGTGGTGTATTTAGCCCCGGTACATTTTCGGCGCAGAGTCACTCGACTAGTGAGCTATTACGCACTCTTTAAATGGTGGCTGCTTCTAAGCCAACATCCTAGTTGTCTAAGCAACTCCACATCCTTTTCCACTTAATACACACTTTGGGACCTTAGCTGGCGATCTGGGCTGTTTCCCTCTTGACTACGGATCTTATCACTCGCAGTCTGACTCCTAAGGATAAGTCATTGGCATTCGGAGTTTGACTGAATTCGGTAATCCGATGAGGACCCCTAGTTCAATCAGTGCTCTACCTCCAAGACTCTTACACTTAAGGCTAGCCCTAAAGCTATTTCGGGGAGAACCAGCTATCTCCAGGTTCGATTGGAATTTCTCCGCTACCCACACCTCATCCCCGCACTTTTCAACGTGCGTGGGTTCGGGCCTCCATTCAGTGTTACCTGAACTTCACCCTGGACATGGGTAGATCACCTGGTTTCGGGTCTACGACCACGTACTAAACGCCCTATTCAGACTCGCTTTCGCTGCGGCTCCGCCTCTTCAGCTTAACCTCGCACGGGATCGTAACTCGCCGGTTCATTCTACAAAAGGCACGCCATCACCCATTAACGGGCTCTGACTATTTGTAGGCACACGGTTTCAGGATCTCTTTCACTCCCCTTCCGGGGTGCTTTTCACCTTTCCCTCACGGTACTGGTTCACTATCGATCACTAGGGAGTATTTAGCCTTGGGAGATGGTCCTCCCAGATTCCGACGGAATTTCACGTGTTCCGCCGTACTCAGGATACATTCAAGAGAGAACGAAGTTTCGACTACGGGGTTGTTACCCTCTACGACGGACCTTTCCAGGTCGCTTCGTCTACCTCGTTCCTTTGTAACTCCGTATAGAATGTCCTACAACCCCAAGAGGCAAGCCTCTTGGTTTGGGCTATGTTCCGTTTCGCTCGCCGCTACTCAGGAAATCGCATTTGCTTTCTCTTCCTCCAGGTACTTAGATGTTTCAGTTCCCTGGGTCTGTCTTCCTTACCCTATGTATTCAGGTAAGGATACCATACCATTACGTATGGTGGGTTTCCCCATTCGGAAATCTTCGGATCAAAGCTTACTTACAGCTCCCCGAAGCATATCGGCGTTAGTCCCGTCCTTCATCGACTCCTAGTGTCAAGGCATCCACCGTGCGCCCTTTCTAACTTAACCAAACTAAAATTAAAAAAATATGAGCTACACTGTTATCTAGTTTTCAAAGAACATACATTTATATATGAGAGATAGTTCTCTCAAAACTGAACAAAACGAAACACGGAAACTTATATTGATGAACAGCGTTCATCAATTCTCCATAGAAAGGAGGTGATCCAGCCGCACCTTCCGATACGGCTACCTTGTTACGACTTCACCCCAATCATCTGTCCCACCTTAGGCGGCTGGCTCCATAAAGGTTACCCCACCGACTTCGGGTGTTACAAACTCTCGTGGTGTGACGGGCGGTGTGTACAAGGCCCGGGAACGTATTCACCGCGGCATGCTGATCCGCGATTACTAGCGATTCCAGCTTCATGTAGGCGAGTTGCAGCCTACAATCCGAACTGAGAACGGTTTTATGAGATTAGCTCCACCTCGCGGTCTTGCAGCTCTTTGTACCGTCCATTGTAGCACGTGTGTAGCCCAGGTCATAAGGGGCATGATGATTTGACGTCATCCCCACCTTCCTCCGGTTTGTCACCGGCAGTCACCTTAGAGTGCCCAACTTAATGATGGCAACTAAGATCAAGGGTTGCGCTCGTTGCGGGACTTAACCCAACATCTCACGACACGAGCTGACGACAACCATGCACCACCTGTCACTCTGCTCCCGAAGGAGAAGCCCTATCTCTAGGGTTTTCAGAGGATGTCAAGACCTGGTAAGGTTCTTCGCGTTGCTTCGAATTAAACCACATGCTCCACCGCTTGTGCGGGCCCCCGTCAATTCCTTTGAGTTTCAGCCTTGCGGCCGTACTCCCCAGGCGGAGTGCTTAATGCGTTAACTTCAGCACTAAAGGGCGGAAACCCTCTAACACTTAGCACTCATCGTTTACGGCGTGGACTACCAGGGTATCTAATCCTGTTTGCTCCCCACGCTTTCGCGCCTCAGTGTCAGTTACAGACCAGAAAGTCGCCTTCGCCACTGGTGTTCCTCCATATCTCTACGCATTTCACCGCTACACATGGAATTCCACTTTCCTCTTCTGCACTCAAGTCTCCCAGTTTCCAATGACCCTCCACGGTTGAGCCGTGGGCTTTCACATCAGACTTAAGAAACCACCTGCGCGCGCTTTACGCCCAATAATTCCGGATAACGCTTGCCACCTACGTATTACCGCGGCTGCTGGCACGTAGTTAGCCGTGGCTTTCTGGTTAGGTACCGTCAAGGTGCCAGCTTATTCAACTAGCACTTGTTCTTCCCTAACAACAGAGTTTTACGACCCGAAAGCCTTCATCACTCACGCGGCGTTGCTCCGTCAGACTTTCGTCCATTGCGGAAGATTCCCTACTGCTGCCTCCCGTAGGAGTCTGGGCCGTGTCTCAGTCCCAGTGTGGCCGATCACCCTCTCAGGTCGGCTACGCATCGTTGCCTTGGTGAGCCGTTACCTCACCAACTAGCTAATGCGACGCGGGTCCATCCATAAGTGACAGCCGAAGCCGCCTTTCAATTTCGAACCATGCAGTTCAAAATATTATCCGGTATTAGCCCCGGTTTCCCGGAGTTATCCCAGTCTTATGGGCAGGTTACCCACGTGTTACTCACCCGTCCGCCGCTAACTTCATAAGAGCAAGCTCTTAATCCATTCGCTCGACTTGCATGTATTAGGCACGCCGCCAGCGTTCATCCTGAGCCAGGATCAAACTCTCCAATAAAGTTAGTTTGTCTAGCATCTAAAAATAAAAATTGACGTTTCACGTTGTTTGTTTCGTTCAGTTTTCAAAGAACTAAAAGCGGGTGAAGAGAATCGAACTCTCGACCAGAGCTTGGAAGGCTCTTGTTTTACCACTAAACTACACCCGCGTGGTCGGGAAGACAGGATTTGAACCTGCGACCCCCTGGTCCCAAACCAGGTGCTCTACCAAGCTGAGCCACTTCCCGTTATGGCGCGCCCGAGAGGAGTCGAACCCCTAACCTCTTGATCCGTAGTCAAACGCTCTATCCAATTGAGCTACGGGCGCTTATTCATGATGTTTTTTCGTCGTTGTATTTTGGCGACTCAATTATCTTATCATACTACATTTTCAAATGCAAGTACTTTTTAAAAAGATTTTTTGATGCGGCCGAGAGGACTTGAACCTCCACGGGGTTTCCCCCACTAGGCCCTCAACCTAGCGCGTCTGCCGTTCCGCCACGACCGCGCGGAAAAAACAAAAGTGAGCCATGAAGGATTCGAACCTTCGACCCTCTGATTAAAAGTCAGATGCTCTACCAACTGAGCTAATGGCTCGTAAATGGCTGGGCTAGCTGGATTCGAACCAGCGCATGACGGAGTCAAAGTCCGTTGCCTTACCGCTTGGCTATAGCCCATCGAAATGTTTATCTTCTTTTCAAAGACAAATGTTATTGTAACATAATGTCCAATAAAAAACAACTGCCAAATAGCAGAAGTTAAAATGGCGGTCCCGACCGGGGTCGAACCGGCGATCTCCTGCGTGACAGGCAGGCATGTTAACCACTACACCACGGGACCATTTGGTTGCGGGGACAGGATTTGAACCTGCGACCTTCGGGTTATGAGCCCGACGAGCTACCGTGCTGCTCCACCCCGCGATGATACTATTTATATAATTTATATGGTGGAGGATGACGGGATCGAACCGCCGACCCCCTGCTTGTAAGGCAGGTGCTCTCCCAGCTGAGCTAATCCTCCGAAGTGGTGACCCGTACGGGATTCGAACCCGTGTTACCGCCGTGAAAGGGCGGTGTCTTAACCACTTGACCAACGGGCCAGTATGTATGGCAGAGAAGAAGGGATTCGAACCCTCGCACCGCGTTAGCGATCTACTCCCTTAGCAGGGGAGCCCCTTGAGCCACTTGGGTACTTCTCTGTATGGCTCCGCAGGTAGGACTCGAACCTACGACCGATCGGTTAACAGCCGATAGCTCTACCACTGAGCTACTGCGGAATAATAAAGACAATTTGTATCTTATAAAATTTCTTATCGTAAGTCAAGATGTTTTTTCACAACACCTTGTACAAACGTGACATGTTTATAATATACTGGATTGCGTTTTCACTGTCAAGATGTTTTCTTTATCAGGTTCAATTTCCCTTTACACTTTCCGCAGACATATCTTTTTGTATTTATTTGACGTCTTCTTACATATTGAAGCGAACAGCCCATACATTCATACGTATAAACCTTTTTCTCCTTCTCTTCATTAATTATTCGTTTACAAAAACGGGGCGCATCAACTTCTTTTAACAATTCACGAAAATCTCTATCCCGGTGCTTATAGCCCCTTCCTGTAATATGTAAGTGATAATGACAAAGCTCATGCTTAATGATTCCAACTAACTCTTTTTTCCCATACATTTCGTAATATCGATAATTCAGTTCAATATTGTGTGTATTCAATAGATAACGTCCACCAGTTGTACGCAACCTACTATTGAACATAGCTTTATGGGAAAATGGCATTCCGAAGTATTGTAGTGATACTTCTTCCACCAGACGCTGTATTTCTTGCTCATCCACTCTCATTCCTCCTAAACTAAAAAATATTTTTACACTTTTCTCCTCCCTTATACATATATTAAATAGTACATATACCCATCCTCATTCAAGAAGCGTGGTTTCTAAAAATATAGCATGAATAGAAATCCACTCACCAACCTCTCATCAATAGTACCTTAGATTTTTGAGAGTGGGATTAAACAAGGAGGGATTCCTATGCCTACGTGGCTAAAAAAACAAATGCAACGCGCATATTTTGAAAAAAACCGGTATCAAATTAAATTACTAAATGAATGCTGGTTTTATTATAGCAAAATACATCAAAGCTCATAATCCATTACACGTTTTATCCCATAAAAAAAGAGCAGTTTCATCTGCTCTCTTCTCTTACTATTCAATCGGCAACATGGATAGTGCAACGCGACCTTTTTTCGTATCAATATCATCTACCCATACCTTGACGATTTGTCCGACAGATACAATATCTAACGGATGCTTCACATACTGTTTGCTTAGTTTAGAAATATGCACTAAACCATCTTGTTTTACACCTACATCAACAAAAGCACCAAAATCAACAACGTTACGAACTGTTCCTTCCAGTTCCATACCACGTTTTAAATCTTCTAATTTCAAAATCCCTTTTTTCAGAAGCGGTTTAGGCAACTCATCCCTCATGTCTCGCTCTGGACTAATAAGCGCATCTATAATATCAATTAATGTTGGCTCCCCAACTCCCGTTTCTTGCGACAACTTAGAAATCTCCACTTCTTCTAAGCTCTTTTGTAATTGCAATTGCCCTACGTCGCCTTTCGATAATCCTAGACTCTTCAATAACAATTCAACATTTTTATATTGCTCTGGATGAATACCCGTTCGATCTAACGGATTTGCCCCTTCTAATATACGTAAAAAACCTATACATTGTTCATATGTCTTCGCACCTAGACGCGGTATTTTCTTCAAGTCTGTTCGTTTTGTAAATTTCCCTTCTTCTTCACGCTTTGCCACAATATTTTTCGCAACAGTTTTCGATAAACCCGAAACATATTGCAGTAACGCAACTGAAGCTGTATTTACATTCACACCGACTTGGTTAACTGCCGTCTCTACTACAAATGTTAATGATTCATTCAGCCTCTTTTGAGATACATCATGTTGGTATTGTCCAACCCCAACTGATTTAGGATCAATCTTCACAAGTTCAGCAAGTGGATCTTGCAGACGTCTCCCAATAGAAACAGCACTTCTTTCTTCAACCTGTAAATTCGGAAATTCCTCACGAGCTAAATCAGAGGCCGAATACACACTCGCACCAGCTTCGTTCACAATAATATAGAAGACTTCTTGTTTCACATTTTGTAATACATCAACTATAAATTCTTCCGATTCCCTAGAAGCTGTACCATTCCCAATCGCAATCATTTCAACTTGATATTTATCTATAATAGAAAGAACTTTCGTTTTTGCATCTTCATATTTACGAACAGGTGGATGCGGATAAATAACATCAATATATAGAACCTTCCCCGTATCATCTACAACAGCTAATTTACAACCAGTTCTATATGCAGGGTCTACCGCTAACACAACCTTTCCTTTCATTGGAGGTTGTAATAACAAATTACGTAAGTTCTCAGAGAAAATATGTATGGCTTGTTCCTCAGCTGTTTCTGTTAATTCTTTTCGAATCTCTCTTTCAATGGAGGATTGAATTAATCGTTTATAACCATCCTCAATTGCTAACTTTACATAATGTGCACTTTTAGAATCGTTATCACGAATTACTCTCTTATATAAGAAAGTTACTATCTCATCTACTGGTGGAACAACAGACACTCTCAATATATCTTCTTTCTCACCGCGATTCATCGCTAATACACGATGCGGTACTACTTTCTGCAACGGTTCTTCATAACTGTAATACATTTCATATATATTCTTTTCATCTTTCTCTTCATCTTTTACGGACGAAGACATAACACCTTTTCTAAAAGTAACATTCCGAATCCAACTACGATAAGCTGCTTCATCTGAAACGATTTCTGCAATAATGTCTTGGGCACCTTGTAATGCTTCTTCTGCAGATTGCACTTCTTTCTCTGTGTTAATAAACTCCACTGCCTTCTGATTTGGATCTTCTTTCTTATATAACAATAACCATTCAGCTAACGGCTCTAGTCCTTTTTCTTTTGCAATCGTTGCTTTCGTTCTTCTTTTCTCTTTATATGGACGATATAAATCTTCTACTTCTTGCAACTTTACAGCTTTAACAATTTGCTGACGTAACTCTCCAGTCAGTTTCCCCTTCTCATCAATAAGACGAAGAACCTCTTCTTTCCTACCTTCAAGCTGCATCATATATTGCCATCTCTCTAAAATTGTACGAATTTGCACTTCATCTAAAGAGCCTGTCCATTCTTTTCGGTAACGAGCAATAAATGGAACTGTGTTACCTTCTTCTGTTAATTGAATAACATGACGAACTTGCTTTTCGGTAAAGCCTAATTCCTTCACTAACATTTTCATTAACGCTTGTCGATTATCTACCATTTCCATATACAACCGTAACCTCCTCTATAATAAAAAAAAGTTGCCCTGTAAAGAGAGCAACTTAAACTGCCGATTTAAAAATCTATTAGTCCTAAACTAATTTGTAGCGCTTCATCTACACGAATCATCATCACTTCATCTAAGTGAGTGATTTTATCCGTTAAGCGCTGCTTATCGATTGTTCGAATCTGCTCAAGTAAAATAACAGAATCTCTCTCAAAACCGTACTTTTTCGCATCAATTTCCACATGAGTGGGTAATTTAGCTTTTTGAATCTGTGCAGTAATAGCCGCTACAATCACCGTTGGACTAAAACGATTTCCGATGTCATTTTGAATGACAAGAACCGGACGAACGCCTCCTTGCTCAGAACCAACAACTGGGGAAAGGTCTGCAAAATAC
The DNA here is from genome assembly GCF_022095615.2 of Bacillus thuringiensis. NCBI lineage: Bacteria > Bacillati > Bacillota > Bacilli > Caryophanales > Bacillaceae > Bacillus > Bacillus thuringiensis. The sequence continues at coordinate 243,838 of NZ_CP155559.1, read as the reverse complement.
ACGTCGCCGCGTTTTACAATCAAAATATTACCCCCCGCTAACTAAGCGTTCTACTGTATGAGCTGCTTCATACTCTGCTAAGAAAGCTTCAGATGCAATACCAAGATTAATTTTTCCCATTTCAATGTACCCACGTCGCATTGATTCATGTTGGTAGCGTTTCTTCGTCTTATGTTGACGCAATAACAGTTGTGTTGCCTGGCAAATTAGTTCATGGCGATTCTTATTCTCTTGTTTTCCAATTCCGTCCAATTCCGTTACCATTTGCTTTGGCAACCGAACCACGATTTCAGTAGTTACACTTGATTCGGACACAAAAATACACCTCCACCGTCAACTACACACCCAAATATATATATGACACCTATTGTAATAATACCATTGTATGGAGCCTGTTGCAAAGACTTCCTTATTCCTTGCTTATGTTTTCCAATTCACAAACAAAACATTCATATTCTTTTATTTTTATCTTATTACAAACAAGAAACAAAAGAGTTTCCCCGCAAAATTCACGTTACATTATGTTAAAAGTAATGATAAGTAAAAAGCCTCTCATCAAAAATGAGCTTATTCTTAACCAATGAACAGTCCTCTCAAATGACAAGAAGCAAATCATACTACCTTCTATATATTGTTCAAATAATTGATTACTTCTACAACCTTGCCGTGCCGTATGAATATTCTCGGCACACGGAAGCTTATCGTTGCAATAATTTCATAATTAATAGTCCCAGAATATTCAGCAACCTCAGTAGCACTAATATACTCATCACCTTGTTTTCCAATGAGTGTAACTTTCGTACCAAGCGGCACTGCACAAGGAAGGTGTATCATGAATTGATCCATTGTTACTCGACCTACAATCGGTACCCTTTTACCATTTATAAGCACTTCGAACCCTTGTAATCTTCTAAGCCATCCATCTGCATATCCAATCGCAACAGTTGCAATCCATTCTTCCGTTTTCGTTCGGTAAGTGACGTTATAACTAATCCCATCCCCTTTAATCACCTGTTTAATATGAGCAACTTTCGTATGCAGTGACAGCGCTGGTTCTAATTTAAACGGTAAAAAAGGACGTATTTCTACAGACGGAGATAACCCATACATCGCAATACCAATTCGTACTGCATTAAATGTAATCCCTTGAAAACGTAGCGTTGCAGCACTATTAGCTGTATGGACAAACTTAGGATCCACTCCGAACTCTTTCAACCAACTTAACTGCTGCAAAAATGTGTTATATTGCTTATCAAAGTAAGAAGTCTCCACCTCATCCGCTGTTGCAAAATGTGTATAAACTCCTTCTAATTCTAAAAATGGTGCACCTTCTAAACTCTTTAAAAATCCTTTTAATTCTTTTCGTTCGCGTATTCCAATTCTCCCCATGCCACTATCGAAATTAATATGGTATTTCATTGTAGATGAACCATCCCAAAGTTTGATTGCTTCATCCACCCACTCTTTTTGAAAAACAGTTAACGCTACATCATTTTCAGCAGCTACATTGACATCACGAGGCGGGGAAGGACCTAACACTAAAATCGGTACAGTAATACCAGCCCTTCGAAGCACTAGAGCTTCATCTAAAAAGGCAACCGCTAACCTTGTCGCCCCTGCTTCTAATGCCGTTTTAGCTACCGGTACATAATCGTGTCCATATGCATTCGCTTTAACTACAGCAAAAATCTCTACATCACTTGGAATGAAATCTTTAATGTGTGTAATATTGTTATAGATCGCATCTAAATCCACTTCCACCCAAGTGTCACGGTAAAATGGTGCTTCTTCCATAAATACACTTCCTTATACACGATATGCGAAGCTTATTCTTTTATATGCTTCTTTTATGAAATCCACCCTTCAAACTAAGAAAAGACGTGGTGCACATATATCACCACGTCTAAGAAGTTTACTTCACTTGCTTCTCTGTAACTGAACGAGCAACCATTAACAGCTCCTTCGGCTCTAAACCTTTAGACACGAGCATATATTCTACTCCGTTATGCGACCACGTTAAAGAATCTTTCGTCAATGCCCCAATTGTAAAGCCAAGATCAACCAATTCTCCGCTCACACTTATCGCTGACGAAGCCTCTGCAACTTTTGCCTTTTCTTGTATCAAAGTAAAGGATTTCTTACTTCCAGTGTATGTGAGTATCGCACGCTTGCCACTGTCTGTCTTCAACTCTTTTTCATCTTTCAAAACCATACCTTGCGGCGTATCACGCGGATACAAAATAGCAAATGGTTTGTCTTCTTTCGCTGTTGTTTGAACATCTACTTGCGCTCTAGACATATTTTGTTTCGTATCAAATGCACCTTTATCAAATTTCGCATCAAATTTCACTTTTGAGAAATCTACTTTCACAAGAACATTTTGATCATTATCCATTAACTTCACCGAAACGGGCGTTAAATCACTTTTCTTCAATGTAATCTCTTGTTTCGGCAACATGTTTTGATGTTGATAGTTTGTTTTTGTTTTAAAAATATAATACTTATCTGTTTTTTCAAAAGTAAGGTTTTTCTTATCCTGTAAAATATCTCTCACAAGGGATTCATATAAATAAGCCTGGCTACTATTTTGCGGCCAATCACTTTGGAAACGGAAACTTTTATTAAGCGCTGGCGTTAATACAAATACCCCTTCTTCATTTCTTAATATAATTTGACTTTGATCTTTTTTCGCATTCTGCAAATTCACACGATAAAAAGAAGGTTCCTTATGCCATATTTCTACCTTATACTCCTGAGGCTCATTCCCTGTTTTAATAGATAATTTTGCTTCAGCTTGATAACTTTTCATCCCTTTGACTTTCGCCTCTAAATCTCTCACAACATCATCTTGTTTCTTTTCCATACAACCCGCCAACACAAAAACGGTTAATAAACCGACAAGAACTAAAAACAGACGCCTTTTCATCACTTCAGCCCCTTTGCCCCTATAAATGAATGGAAGATGTACCTTCCTTATCGCTACCTCAAATATATGAGACAAAGATATAAAATATGCAGACTAGCGTGACGAGCTTTCTAAAACAACTTGAGCAACAGCAAATTCCTTACTATGACTAATTGATAAATGAACAATATGCTCTGTACTTGTAACGAGAATCGGCTTACCTCTATCATCATTCCTTACTTCAATATCTAAAAAACTTACTTCTTTTCCAATACCAGTTCCTACCGCTTTTGAATACGCCTCTTTCGCTGCAAATCTTCCAGCTACAAACTCTGTAAGGCGACTTCCCTTCAGCTCCTTAGCAACATTACGTTCACTTTCAGTTAAAATACGCTCCATAAATTTAAGTTTTCCATCTAGCATTTTTTCAATTCGATTCAATTCAATAATATCGATTCCAATCCCTACAATCATTTCAAAATCCCCTTCTTCTATTTAGCTTTCTTTTTTCATATTGTAAGAATAACAGAGAATCTTTCTGATGCAAAAGGAGTGATACTCAAAACATGCTAATACCTTCTGTCCGCATTTCCTTACAACCAATCGTCATCACTTTACTTCTCATACAATTAGTCATGATTATGTTAGGCGACTTTTTTCTCTTTCCCATGGCATCCTACAATGAATATATCGCTAAAGGAGAATGGTGGCGTCTCATAACTTCCTTACTTGTACATGTAGACTTACAACATTTCCTTTCTAATAGTATTTGTTTATTTGTACTTGGCTCTTCTATTGAAAAACAACTAGGGCACTTTTCTTTCATCATTATTTTTTTCCTTTCTGGCATTCTTGGAAATATTTCTTCTTATCTCATTATGCCCCTTGAATATATTCATGCCGGGGCATCTGGTGGTATTTTCGGATTGCTAGGTGCACAATTATTTCTATTGTATAGTCGATATCGTTCTTCCAATCCAAGAGACATTGCTATTTTTTCAATCATGATATGTATATTACTACTATTCACTTTCTTCAATCCCTCCGCTAATCCTATAAGCCATTTAACAGGATTGATCATTGGTGGTATTTGTACTCCTTTATTAACAAAAAAATTCGATGGTGCTGAGCTTATTTAATGTAAAAGCTCGCACCATCGATAATTTCCACATCTATTTGTTTGCTTAAGTCTCTCATGAGTTGAAATAAAGACTCATCCTTCTTCTTCGCCTCAATCATACAATTAATTTGCCCAACACTTCCCTTTATCCTTCTTAAAAAAGATAAGAATGCATCAACATCAATAAAATCTGCGTGTGCCCTCGGGTCTTTCTCATCTCTAGGACTGGAGATATGCATTTTAACTGGTAACAAAGATGTTTCCCACGTATGAACAACACGCGCCCAATCTTCATGCCAATCTTCTCGTTCATTGTTCATCATATGATGATGCAAATCAAACACGACCGGAATGTCTAATTTTTCTCCTAAATACAATGTTTCCTCTAGCGTAAAGGTTGTATCATCATTTTCTAACATGATCATTTCTTGAATACCCCTTGGAACGTTAGACCAATTTTCTATAAAGCGCTCTAATGCAAGCTCTTTATCTTTATATCCTCCGCCAACATGTAATACACATCGTTGCTTATGTTCAATTCCCATACCTTTTAACAATTTTTTGTGCATCTGCAAAGTTTTTACTGACTGTTTAAAAATACTTTCCTCCGGTGAATTTAATACAACAAAGTGATCCGGATGGAAATCAATACGCATATTCATACGAATTGCGTATTCACCTAGCACTTTTAAACTTTCTTTTAATGGACGAATATAGTTCCACTCTAACAACTCCTCATGATTCGCTAAAGGAATAAGCTTAGAACTAAGTCGAAAGAAAGATATATCATGTCCCTTATTATGCTTTAATAACCGCAAGCAATTTTCCAAATTCGAATTAGCGATTCTTTCGAGTTTACGAATCGCAGCCTCTCGATCATCAATTCGTTGAAACTGTGCATATGTCATCGTTTGAGATGGAGATGCGTTCTTCAAATGCACACTCATCGCAACATACCCAAGCCTTACAAGCATGTAGCACCTCTTTTCTACACAAGTTATTATGTAGTATGTACAATTACAGAAATAAAAAAAGAGAATGCCAGCAAAAGGCATTCTCTTTTTTTTATTAAGCTTGTGGACGGCTATGATGCTTTCTTTCGCCACGTCCATTTGAAGATCCAGGACGACCTTGACCTTCACCTTTACGACCACGGCTACCACCATCACGATTACGATCACGGTTACTAGCATCACGATTGCGATCACGGTTACGGCCATCGCCACCACCGCGTCCATCACGATTGCGATCACGGTTACGACCATCGCCACCGCCGCGTCCGTCACGACTACGATTACGGTTACCATCACGGTATCCGCCTCCGTTACCGCCGCGTTTTTTAGAACCGCCACCTCTTGAAACAACTGGTGGTTCTGATGTTAAAGCGATTGGAGTTGTATCTGGCTCTTTAGTCATCATTTTTAAAGCAGCAGCTACTACTGTTACAGAATCATTCTCTTCTAACATTTCTTCTGCAATACGCTTGTAGTATGATAAATTATCATTTTCAATTGTGCTTTGAAGTTTTTCAGCGATTAAACGTTGTTGACCTTCTAATGCCTCGTCAAGTGTCGGAGCTTCCATACGATCAACTTTACGTTTTGTTGTACGCTCGATATTTTTTAATTGTCCTGATTCACGTGGTGTTACAAATAACATTGCAATACCTTTTTTACCTGCACGGCCAGTACGACCGATACGGTGAACGTATGATTCTGGATCTTGTGGGATATCGAAGTTGTATACATGTGTTACGCCTGAAATATCAAGACCACGTGCAGCAACGTCTGTTGCAACAAGAACTTCAATAGCACCTTCTTTAAATTTACGTAATACAGACATACGCTTCGCTTGTGTTAAGTCACCGTGAATACCTTCTGCTGCATAACCACGTAAGTTTAATGCTTCTGATAATTCATCAACACGACGCTTTGTACGACCGAATACGATTGCAAGCTCTGGAGATTGAATATCTAGTAAGCGTGTTAACACGTCAAACTTTTTCTTTTCTTGCACTTCTAAATAGAACTGCTGAATGTTTGGCATTGTTACTTCTTTTGCTTTCACTTTAATGTGTTGAGGCTCAGTCATGAAACGCTCAGCAATACGACGGATTGGATCTGGCATTGTCGCTGAGAATAGTAATGTTTGATGTGTTTCTGGCACATCTGTTAAAATCGCTTCAATATCTTCAATGAAGCCCATGTTTAACATTTCATCCGCTTCGTCAAGAACAACTGTCTCTACGTTTTGTAAGCGAAGTGTTTTACGGTTAATATGATCTAAAATACGACCCGGCGTACCAACAATAATGTGTGGGTGTTTTTTTAGAGCACGAATTTGGCGGTTAATATCTTGACCACCATAAATTGGTAAAATACGAACACGTTTATGTTTACCAATTTTGTACAGCTCTTCTCCAACTTGAATTGCTAATTCACGCGTTGGCGCGATAACAATACCTTGAACTGCTTCTTTATTTGTATCCACTTTATCTAATAGTGGTAATCCGAATGCTGCTGTTTTCCCTGTACCTGTTTGCGCTTGCCCAATAATATCCTTACCTTGCAATGCATGTGGAATTGTTTCAGCTTGAATCGGCGTAGCCTCTTCAAAGCCCATACTTTCAACAGATTGTAGTAAAGACTCACTTAATCCTAATTCTCGAAATGTTGTCAATGTTACTTCTCCTTTTCTATCCTATACTTATCATTTAAAAAAAGGCGTTTTCCGAATTTGCGGAAAAGCCCTTTTCCTGAATGCTCACGTATATAAACGGGCGTATATTCTTCGCGAAAATACTTCTAAACGTTATTACACTTTATCAATTATAAGTTTTGTATGTGTAAAAAGCAAACCCAACTGTTACCTTATTTTCATATTCAGAGTTTTTTTCTTCACTTTTATTTTTTTATATTTACTGTAAGCGCTTATTATAAGTTTCTTCTATTTTCGCATCTATCATCCCTATTTATATACACCAATTATTTCAACATCGTAATTACTTCTTCCAATTTCATGCCGCGAGATGCTTTTACTAATACAACATCTTTCACATCGACTACTGCTTGCAACTCGTTTATTAACTCTTCTTTATTATCATACGCCTTTACACGTTCATTAGGGAAATTAATTTTTGCTCCTTCAGCAATTTGAGCCCCTAATCTACCATATGTGAACACATATGCGATTTTTGCTGGATCGATTAATTTACCGACTTCATAATGAAACTGTACTTCTTGACTTCCAAGCTCTAACATATCACCGAGTACAACAATCTTCTTAGCAAATCCATCTAAACCGTTCATTAAGTGGAATGCTGCTTCCATAGCTGTCGGACTTGCATTATAAGCATCATTGATAATTGTTAATCCACTATTTGTTTTTACAATTTCCATACGCATGCCTGTCATTTGAAGTGTTACTAAACCTTCTTTCATCTCTTCCCACGTTACACCAAAATGTTTCGCAATTGCCATTGAAGCAAGCGTATTGTACACATTGTGTTTTCCTAATACTGGTAAGTAGAATGAAATATTTTCTTCTCTATTCATTTTAAAATGTGTTCCAGTTGCCTGTAGTGTTACAGTCGTTGGATAGTAATCATTTGCTCTAGCATCACCAAACGTAACTGTTTCAGCTATTAAATTCATTTCAGGAACACGATTTGTTAATAATGGCTCATCTCCGTTATATACGAATACTCCACCTTCTTGTAATCCTGTCACAATTTCTAATTTCGCTTCAGCAATTGCCTCACGAGAGCCTAAGTCCATTAAATGCGCCTCGCCAATGTTCGTAATGATAGCTGCATTTGGACGTGCTAACTTAGATAAGAATTCAATTTCCCCTCGACTTGACATACCCATTTCTAATACAGCTACTTCTGTATTTTCTTCTAAGTTTAAAATAGTAAGAGGTAACCCGATATGGTTATTAAAGTTACCTTCTGTTTTTTGAACTTTGAATTTAGTTGCAAGAAGACTTGTTACAATATCTTTTGTAGATGTTTTACCGTTACTACCTGTCACACCAATAACTTTCACATCCAATTGATCGCGATAGTTTTTCGCTAACATTTGTAATGCCGATAGCGTGTCTTCTACAAAAATAACGGGAAGATTCTCAGGTGGATTTGCTACATCTTTCATCCATAATGTCGCCACAGCTCCATTTTCAACGGCTTTATCTACAAAAGCATGTCCATCGAAACGTTCACCTTGAATCGGAACATATAAGTTTCCCTTTTCAATTTTTCTCGTATCAATAGACACACCTTGTATAGTAATTCCCTCATATTGCTCTGCTAATCCCGTACCATTTACCATCTGTTCTACTTGTTTTAACGGTCGATTTATCATGAAAACACTCCTTACATAGAGGAAGCACTATTCCTGCGAATAGTGCCTCCTCCTTTTTTGTTAGATTGTATATTTAATTTTTTGTTTTTCTTCGTGACGCTCAATCGCTAAACGAATTAGCTCTTCAATTAATTCTGGATACGGTAATTCAGTATGTTGCCATAATAGAGGGAACATACTAAACGGCGTAAATCCTGGCATCGTATTCACTTCGTTAATATATACTTCTCCATCTTTCGTTAAGAAGAAATCAGCTCTTGTTAAGCCGGCACCATCTAATGATTGGAATGCAATAATCGCATCTCGCTTAATAACATTAGACTCTTCTTCTGTCATTTCAGCTGGAATAATTAACGCTGTATCACCATCGATATATTTCGACTTATAATCATAGAAGTCCTTTTTCGGTACAATTTCACCTACAACTGAACATTTCGGTTCATCATTACCTAGTACACCAACTTCTACTTCACGTCCAACGATATTTTCTTCTACAATAATTTTACGGTCAAATTGGAATGCCTCTTCAAATGCATTCTCAAGTTCTTCACGATTTTTACACTTATTAATACCAACACTTGAACCAAGGTTTGCTGGTTTTACGAAGCAAGGATATCCTAAAACTTCTTCTACTTTTTCATATGCTGTCTCACGATCTTTTTCCCATACACTACGAATAAACGATGCATATTTCGCTTGTTTCAATCCAGCTTCTGCAAAGATGTTTTTCATAACAACTTTATCCATACCAGCAGCTGATGCTAGAACACCATTTCCTACATAAGGAATGTTCATTAATTCTAATAATCCTTGAACCGTTCCATCTTCACCATTTGGTCCATGTAATAATGGGAAAATAACGTCGATAGCATTTTCCTCAGAAGCTGCAGATGGAATGATTTCTGTGCTTAATGATAACGGAGAAATCGCATTTTCTGCGCCGCTCATTTTTAGAACTTCAACATCTGTTACTTCACCTTCAATACGCTCACCGCGCACCCATTGACCTTGTTCTGTAATATAAATTGGATGAATCTCGAATTTATCTTGATTTAATGCTTTAATAGCAGCAAGAGCCGTTTGTAGCGAAACTTGATGCTCAGCTGATTTTCCACCATATAATAAACCTAATTTAATTTTTGTCACTGAAATCACCCTAACCAATTGTTTTCATTTTTCTATTTTAGCACTTTTTATAAAAATAGGTAGTTCCTATTTGAAATAAAATGTAACTTCCACAAATAATTAAATGACACCACTTATTGGTTTTCTATACTTTTTCTACTTAACTTTCTTCATAAATATACAAAATTAAATTCTAAAATAAAGTGAAACTTTAATTAACGAGAGGCCACCCCCACTAATTATCAGCCCGCACCAATCTGACAGTTATCTCCGCCGAATTTTAAGGTGGAAGTCTTACTGTTCACAAATAGCGGGATAAAATTGCAACCCAATCTAGTTATGTACCTAAAATATGTAGAAATCCCCTTTTTGTGTATGTCATCTACTTATTAAGAAGATTGTTTGGTCAGCGTGCCCTTTTGCCTTTGTTCAACGAGACGATCTAAAGAAACATATACAATACCTGCAACTACACATCCTACTGCTAAAATTGTAAATAAAAAGTGGCCAAGTAATCGATCTAATAAAAAACCTCCAAGAAGTGGACCTAGTGCACCTCCTGTAATCCACTGCAAACTTGCAGCTCCCATATAAGTCCCTCTCAAATGCTCAGGAACCAAATTCGCTACAAACGTCATCTGTACAGGCGACATAATCATCTCACCTAGCGTATATATGGCATAAACGAACAGCAACGTTATTAAAATAATCGTGGCATTTGCATCAAAATCTCCAAACCACTTCGGTAACCATCCGATAAAGAACAAACCAATCCCGAACAAACATGCACCATATAACATCGTCTTTCCGACAGGTTTATCTGTGGCCCATTTTGAAATTGGAAATTGGAACAACACAACTAATAGTCCATTTAAAGCCATTAAATATGGATATGGATTGTTAGTTCCAAAAATGCCTTTCATTTCATTATCAAAGTGCAGCGGCAACATGCCTTCTGTTTGAGAAAATCCCATCGAAATAATGATACCTGCTAATAAATAAATCATTAACACTTTGTCTCGAAATACAATTTTCCAAATTGCTACTGTTTTTTCACCTTTATTCTCTGGATTTTCATCCGTCACTTTCGGCATCGTTTCTTGAATAAGAAATAACACAATTAGCGCATAAAACAGCATTGTAGATGAAGCAATAATAAACACAATATTTTTTGAAAGCACCACTACCGCTGCCCCCATTATCGGCCCAATCGCGGCGCCAATATTATATCCCATCCGCAATAAACCGTATGCCTCGGTTCTTTTTTCCGGTGCTGTTACATCCGCAACCATTGCTGATGCAGCGGGATGGAATAATGAATTACTGAGCCCTAAAAAAATAGATAAAATAGCATAAGAAATAAATCCTTCTATAAATAAAAAACCTAGCATGAACAAAGCATTACTCACCATTGAAAAGATCATTATCGGCTTTCTTCCATATATATCAGCAATCCTCCCACCAAGAAGCGAACCGAAACTTGCGGCAATTGGAGAAAGTGCCATAATAACCCCTACTTCCAATAACGAATCCACCTTATCTTTTAAATATAGTGCAAAAAAAGGCATCAACATCATCATTGCAATTCCATTTAACGTTTCGCCAATAAACCGAATCCATATGTTTCGGTCCATCGCCCTTAACTCACGCCACGTATTTTTCATACATTCCCCCCCTCAGTTACCCAACAATTATATTATATATAGAATCAGAAAAATGTAAATTTTCAGATTAAAAAATCCATCCTAACAAAATTAGAATGGATTTTTCGACTTATAAATTTGCTGCATCTTCTTCGTCTTTACTATTATTTAAAGCACTATGTTTTCGGCTATATAAGAAGTAAACCGCAATACCGATAACCATCCACACTCCAAAACTAATCCAAGCAGTTCCGGATAACTGAAGCATTAAATATAAACAAAAAATCACCGTTAATGCTGGTAAAAATGGTACAAGCGGTGCCTTAAATGCTCTTGGTAAATCAGGATGAGTTCTTCTCATTACAATAACAGCAACAGCTACAAGTGCAAAGGCTGATAAAGTCCCCATATTTACAAGATGCGCTAACACATTTAAATCTATTAATCCTGAAATAAGTGCCGCAATAATTCCTGTTGTCCATGTATTTAAAAATGGTGTTTTAAATTTTGGATGGACTTTAGCAAGGCGCTTCGGCAATAATCCATCTCTACTCATTGCATACGAAACACGTACTTGCCCATACATCATAACTAACATTACTGTTGTGATTCCTGTAATTGCTCCTACTGAAATTACTCCCGCTAAACTATCTTGTCCAATAAATTGAAGTGCAAAAGCAACTGGATCTGATATATTTAACTGTCCGTATGGAACAATTCCTGTCAAAATAAGTGAAACAACAATATAAAGAACCGTACAAATTAATAAAGATGCAATAATGCCAATTGGTAAATCACGTTGTGGACGTTTCACTTCTTCTGCTGCCGTTGAAACCGCATCAAATCCTATGAATGCAAAAAACACTGTAGCAGCTCCAGCCATTACACCATCTAAGCCAAACGGCATAAAAGGTGTCCAATTTTCAGGTTTTACATAATTAAAACCAGCAAAAATAAATATGAGAACAACCGCTAATTTAATAAACACCATAATGTTGTTTATTCGTGCACTTTCACGAACACCTCTAGATAAAAGAACTGTCATCACTAAAATAATTAGAACCGCAGGCAAATCAATTATTCCACCCTTTCCTGTACCAGGGGCCGAGGAGAGAATGGTAGGAATATGGATCCCAAATCCCTTTAATAAAGATTGAAAATAAGCGGACCAACCGTTTGCTACAGCAGATGTAGCGAGTAAATACTCAAGCATTAAGTCCCATCCAATTAAAAATGCGAATACCTCTCCCATCGTCGCATATGTGTACGTATACACACTGCCTGAGACAGGAACTGAAGAAGCGAATTCAGCATAACAAAATGCAGCAAAGGCACAGGCTAACGCGGCTATCGCAAATGATAATATAATAGCTGGTCCAGAATGTTTTGCTGCTACCACGCCCGTTAGAACAAAAATACCTGTTCCAACAATTGCCCCGATTCCAAGCATAGTTAAATCCAGTGCGCCCAATGTTCTGGCTAACGTCTTTTGCTTACTCTCTTGCATCAACTTTGCAATAGGCTTCTTTTGAAAAATTTGCTTCATAGCATGCTCCTCCAAGTTTTAAATTTTCTGAAAATTTTTAATTCGCTTTTTTATTTTACTCATTGCACTTTTCCTAGTCAATACTTTTGTCGAAATAAGTAGAAATCTTTCGGAACATACAATATCCTTATCGTTGTTTATATATATCTTTCCGTATTTTTTTTTGGTATTATTATACATGTCGATTCCATAAAAGAGGCATGCTCCCTTATTGAGCATGCCTCTTTTTACCTATTTCACAGTATGTGAACCTTCTTCAATCCAGCTATACATATATTTTTCATCTTCTGTTTCATGTGCTTGCTTTACAATACGAAGCGGACGGAATGTGTCTATCATAACAGCTAGTTCAAGTGTTTCTTTCTTCCCTATACTTCCCTCTGTTTTCCCAGGATGCGGCCCATGAGGAATTCCGCTCGGATGAAGTGTAATAGAACCTTCTTCCACACCTTTCCGGCTCATAAAGTTTCCTTCTACATAGTACAGTACTTCATCACTATTCACGTTACTATGATAATATGGTGCCGGAATAGATTCTGGATGATAGTCGTATAAACGTGGTACGAAAGAGCAAATAACAAAATTGTGACCTTCGAACGTTTGATGTACTGGAGGTGGCTGATGAATACGACCTGTGATTGGTTCAAAGTCCTCTACATTAAAGACCCACGGATATAAATAGCCATCCCAACCAACAACATCTAACGGATGGTGCCCTAAAACATGTTTGTGCATATACCCTCGTGACTTTGTCATTACGACAAACTCACCTTTTTCATCATACGTCTCTAATTTTTCAGGACCACGAATATCTCTCTCACAAAACGGACTATGCTCTAACAATTGTCCATATTCATTCCGATAGCGATGCGGCGTTGTGATTTGACTATTTGCCTCTACAACAAGAAATTTAGTCTCTCCTTCATCTGGAATAACACGATAAATCGTTCCAATTGGGATTGTTACATAATCACCTTTTCGATAGTGAATCGTTCCAAACATCGTTTCAATTTTCCCTGTTCCGTAATGAACAAATAACATTTCATCACCATCACCATTACGGTAGAAATAGTCCATTTTTTCTGTTGGAGCCACTACTCCAATTAATAAATCCTCATTCCCAAGCATAAAATTCCTTCCGCTTACTGCATCACCAGTTTTTTTATTTTCTTTTGTGCGAAAATGACGATGAGCAAGAGCAACATCTTCTTCATACTGCAACTGACAAGAATGAGATAATGCCGCATGACCTACTTCCGTTGGCATATAATGATGGTACAAAATAGATTGCGTACCCGAAAAACCTTTTGTTCCCATTACCTGTTCGCGATAAAGCGAACCATCTTTTTTACGGAATTGTACATGTCGTTTATGAGGTAGCTCCCCCATGTGACGATAAAACATGCCCATCACCTGCTTCCATTTCTTTTTTGACCGTATTACGTAACGTACCTAAACCAGTAATCGTAAGTTCTACAACATCCCCATCTTGCAGCCACTCTTCCGTACCCAGCTCTAAAACACAACCTGTCCCTACTGTCCCAGAACCAATCACATCGCCTGGATATAACGTAACGTCTTCCGAAGCACGTTCAATCATTTCAGCAAATGTATAGTAAATATCTTGGAAGTTCCCCTTTGATAGTAGCTTTCCATTTACATGAGCAGTCATCTCTAACTCATAACGGTCACCGTTACGATAAACATCTAATTCATCTTTCGTAACAAGGTGCGCTCCTAATGAAGTTGCAAAATCTTTTCCTTTTGCTGGACCAAGTCCTACCTTCATTTCTGTTGCTTGTAGGTCCCTTGCACTCCAGTCGTTCATAATACAATAACCAAAAATGTATTCCTCTGCTTGCTCACGAGAAATATTTCTTCCTTCTTTCCCAATTACACAAGCGATTTCTAACTCATAATCAAGCTTTTTAGATTTCTTCGGACCAATTACAAAATCACCTGGACCAATTACAGCACGATGGTTCGTAAAATAAAAAACCGGGATATCGTACCATTCAGGTACAACTTCTAGCCCTCTCCGGCCGCGGGCCGTTTTTACATGCTGTTCAAACGCGTAAAAATCCCGAATACTACTCGGATTAGGAATTGCTGCCGCTAATTGCACTTCCTCTAAGGAATATATACCCTTTTCCGGACTTTCCATATTACGCAATACTTCTACATACTCATCCGCTTTCTCTAAAAAGGCGAACATAGAAGAAGGTAATTCCCCATCACTAGCAAGATTCATATCAATTACTTTGTCACCTTCAAGCCATCCAGCTCGCATTTCTTTCGAAGGAAGACGAAATGTAACAAATTTCATCATGATTCCTCCCTATAAAAATGAAATTTCCACCAGCAAAGAGACTTTTGCTGGTGGATACAAATCTTATAAGTTTCCGCGACGTTCCTGTTCTCTTTCAATTGATTCAAATAATGCTTTAAAGTTCCCTTCTCCAAATCCGCGAGAACCTTTACGTTGAATGATTTCAATAAATAAAGTTGGACGATCTACAATTGGTTTCGTAAAGATTTGTAGTAAGTATCCTTCCTCATCGCGATCTACTAAAATCTTTAATTCTTTTAGCCTATCAATTTCCTCATCAATTTTTCCAACTCGTGCACTTAACTCATCATAATAAGTATCAGGTGTATCTAAAAACTCCACGCCATTTTCACGAAGCGCTTCCACTGTTTTAACGATATCGCTTGTTAATAAAGCAAGATGTTGTACACCTGCTCCATTATAGAATTCTAGATATTCTTGAATTTGCGATTTTCTCTTTCCATCTGCTGGCTCATTAATAGGGAACTTAATACGACTTCCATTTGTCATAACTTTCGACATTAATGCAGAATACTCTGTACTAATATCGTCATCATCAAAATGGATCATTTGTTTAAAGCCCATAACGTTCTCGTAATAACTAACCCACTCTTCCATCTTTTCAACATTACCAACTACGTGGTCTACAGCAATTAAACCTGACTCTTCAAATGGAATATTAAACTCCACCTGTTGGAATCCTGGCATAAATGTTCCTTTATAATTTTTACGCTCTACAAGCGTGTGAATTGTATCACCATACGTACCAATAACCGCTTTTTTCAGTGTACCGTTCTCGTCTGTCAATTCCACAGGTGGAGCAATCGCGACGGCACCACGTTTCACAGCTTCCGAGTATGCTTTATCAACATCGTCAACAAGTAAAGCAACATCTTTTACACCATCACCATGTGTCTTTACAAATTCTGCGATACGATTATCGCTACTTAAAGCTCCAGACACAACAAAACGCATATTTTTTTGCACAAGAACATAAGATACCTTTTCACGGTTACCAGTTTCTAATCCAGAGTAAGCCACAATTTTGAAACCGAATGCTCTCGCAAGGTAATAACTTGATTGCTTTGCATTTCCTACGTAAAATTCCAAATGATCTACATCACGTACCGGAAAAAAGTCCTCCATTTGTGCAGCTAGCGTATCCATAGATTTTTGTTTCATAAAATCCTCATCCCCCTGTAAATAGATTAAATGGTCCATACTTAAAACCAACCGAAAACGCTTCCAACATCAATTAATAGAAATTAGTTAGCAAGCTAACAATTCCTGACTTTTAAAATTTTCTATCTTTTCTGTCAAATTCCTCTTTTTTTCTTACATATAAAATTCGACTTTTTTCTCTTTACATTACGGAGGGAATATTAATACTTGAAGGTATATAGGAGAGGAAAACAAAAAAGACCCCAACATATTAACTACTTACTAATATGCTAGAGTCTTTATTTTTTTTGAATGATTGTATTTATATGTCTCATACTAATACATTTGCAAGGAATAAAATAAATGATGTTAATACTACCGCTCCACCTAATGATCCTAATAAATCTGTTTTTGTTACTTGTAACACTTGTTCACTGTTCATATTCCTCATTCTCCTTTCATTTTGTATGATTTAAAACTTCTATTATACTAATACACTTGATAGAAATACGATTAATGCCGTTAATACTACTGCTCCACTTGCTGATCCTACGAAGTCACCTTTTGTTACTTGTAATACTTGCTCTTTCATTTTGCATTCTCCTCTCTTTTTCTTTTATTACAAAACTTCTATTATACTAATACGCTTGATAGAAATACGATTAATGCTGTTAATACTACTGCTCCACTTGCTGATCCTACGAAGTCACCTTTTGTTACTTGTAATACTTGCTCTTTCATTTTGCATTCTCCTCTCTTTTTCTTTTATTACAAAACTTCTATTATACTAATACGCTTGATAGAAATACGATTAATGCTGTTAATACTACTGCTCCACTTGCTGATCCTACGAAGTCACCTTTTGTTACTTGTAATACTTGCTCTTTCATTTTGCATTCTCCTCTCTTTTTTCTTTTATTACAAAACTTCTATTATACTAATACGCTTGATAGAAATACGATTAATGCCGTTAATACTACTGCTCCACTTGCTGATCCTACGAAGTCACCTTTTGTTACTTGTAATACTTGCTCTTTCATATCTTTCATTCTCCCTTCTATTTTCTTTTGTTACAAAACTTCTATTATACTAATACGCTTGATAGAAATACGATTAATGCTGTTAATACTACCGCCCCACTTGCTGATCCTACGAAGTCACCTTTTGTTACTTGTAATACTTGCTCTTTCATTTTATGTATCCTCCTTTTTAATAAGTTATCTATATGTAATTTCTAAGAAATGTTTATTTCATAGTTTTTATGTTAGCGTTACATTAAAGTTATTAACGTAACGTTTGTAACATTAATGTAACATAACTATTGTTACGTTGCAATATAATTACGTAAATTTTATTACACTTTTTTTACGTTTTTTTATAAACACCCTTAAAAACCCTGTTTTAATGCACTTTCTACTAAGTTGACGCTTGTAATGTTATTGTAATATTACAGTCATATAACGAAACACCCTCATACCTACCTCTATTTTTGTTACAAATTAAAGTGCATATTCAAAGTAATAAGATGGCGCCTATCAAATTTTTACTGACGGTTCACGCGAGGTAAAATACAATCTTTCCAAGATAAGTTTATATGTTTCCTCTATATAACTATGTATAATAAAAGCAAAGAGGTGGTCATTTTGAAATTAATCGCATTAGATATGGATGGTACACTACTATCTTCTAATCTTGAGATCTCCAAAGAGAACTTACAAGCTATCCAAACTGCAAAAGAGGCTGGTCATATTGTCATGATTTGTTCTGGTCGCGCAAAAGAGGATGCTTTAAAATTATTGGAAGAATATAAACTATCTCTTCCAGTTGGAGCGAGCAATGGGGCAATTGTTTATGTGGATGGAAAAGTAATTAACTCGCGTTGTTTACAAAACGATAAAGTATACAAGCTTGCAAAATTACTAGAATCTGAAGGTTTTCCTTATAAGCTATATACGAATAAAGGAGTTTATTCTCCATATACATGGCAAGATCAAGTCATGCAAGCGTTCGAAGAAAACAAGCATGCACTAGATGTTACACTTGAAGAACTTGAAAGAATTACAGAAAAACAAAAGAAATCAAACTTAATTACTGATTTCCAAAAAATCGAAGATGTTGTAAATAATCCAGAATTAGAAATATCTAAATTCTTCATTTTGACATTTAATGCAGCGCATCGTGCACAGCTATTAAGCATGTTACAAGAAGACACTGATATTTCAGTTACGGCATCAGCTCCTACTAATGTAGAAATTATGGATAAGCATGGTCATAAAGGGAACGGTCTACAAGAAATGGCTGCTTATTTCAATATACCAATTGAAGATACTATTGCGATCGGGGACAACTTTAATGATGTGCCAATGTTACAAGTAGCTGGCTTATCAGTTGCAATGGGAAATGCTGAAGAAGATGTAAAAAAACTATGTGATGTCGTAACATTAACAAATAATGAGCATGGTGTTGCTCACGCAATCGAGAAATTTGTATTGAAACAAACTTCATCTAGTAAATAAAAAAAGGACTCTTTCGATTTGAAAGGGTCCTTTTCTTTTATACATGATGACAAGC
The DNA here is from genome assembly GCF_022095615.2 of Bacillus thuringiensis. Lineage (NCBI taxonomy): Bacteria > Bacillati > Bacillota > Bacilli > Caryophanales > Bacillaceae > Bacillus > Bacillus thuringiensis. The sequence goes on along the minus strand of NZ_CP155559.1, from coordinate 225,077 downwards.
AACAAAATGCTCTTCACCAACATTACGAAATTCTGGTACCGTTTGTTTACAAATATCTGTTGCAAACGGGCAACGTGTATGAAAGCGACAACCCGAAGGTGGATTTACTGGACTTGGAATATCACCCTCTAGTATAATCCGCTCTCGCTTCACTGTTGGATCTGGTATTGGCACAGCTGATAACAATGCTTTTGTATACGGATGCAGTGGGTTCGTAAATAACTCATCACGCGGCGCTGTTTCCACGATCGTTCCTAAATACATAATCCCGATTTTCGTACATAAATGTTCGACTACGCTTAAATCATGTGAAATGAACAAATAAGATAGTCCCTTTTTCTCCTGTAACTCACTAAATAAATTAATGATCTGTGCTTGAATAGATACATCTAGTGCTGCAACAGGTTCGTCAGCTACAATAAATTCCGGATTTAATACCATAGCTCTTGCGATAACGATACGCTGACGTTGTCCACCAGAAAACTCATGAGGGTACCGGTCAATATGATATGGGGCTAAGCCACATAACTCTAATACTTCTATCACTTTTTCACGAACATTTTCTTTCGTCGCTAGTCCGTGAGCCAACATTGGCTCGCCAAGTGCTTCTCCAATTCTCATTCTCGGATTTAATGAGCTAAATGGGTCTTGAAACACAAGCTGCATATTAGGACGATGTTTTCTCAATTCCTCTTTTGATAGAGAATGAACATCGTGTCCTTTAAACTTCACTTCTCCCTCCGTTTTTTGAACGAGACGTAAAATTGTTTTTCCTATCGTCGTTTTTCCGCTTCCTGATTCACCAACGAGACCGAACACTTCGCCTTTATTAATAGTAAAACTTACTCCATCAACTGCTTTTACATGTCCAACCGTTCTACTAAATATGCCACCTTTAATCGGAAAATATGTTTTTAAGTTTTTTACTTCTAATAATGGTTCACTCATTGTTCCGCACGCTCCTCATATAACCAGCAAGCTACTTTATGATTCTCATCATGTACATTTAGATTCGGTGCTTCTTCTTTACATATTTCCATACAATGCTCACAACGACCGCTAAAGTAGCAAAATTCATCCAAACCGACTAAATTAGGAACTTGACCTGGAATAGAATATAGTTTGTCTATTCGTTTTCCCATCACTGGTTTTGATTTCAACAACCCTTTCGTATACGGGTGTTTCGGATTTTGGAATATTTCTAGTACCGGTGCTTCTTCAATAACCTTCCCGCCATACATAACGACAACGTAATCAGCCATTTCTGCTACAACACCTAAATCATGTGTAATTAATAAAATAGATGTTTTAAATTCTTCTTTTATTTGCCTTAATAAGTCTAATATTTGAGCTTGAATTGTAACATCAAGAGCCGTTGTCGGTTCATCAGCAATTAATAACTTAGGATTACAACTAAGTGCAACAGCAATCATAATACGTTGTAACATGCCACCGCTCAGTTCGTGCGGATAAGAATGGACAATTTCATCCGCACGAGCAATGCCGACTTTACGAATTAATTCAATTGCCTTCTTATACGCTTCATTCTTACTAAGTAATTCATGTTCCCTTAACGTTTCTACAATTTGCTCTCCTACAGTGAAGACCGGATTCAGCGATGTCATCGGTTCTTGGAAAATCATCGCAATATCATTCCCTCGTAAACTACGAAGTTCTTTCTCTTTCATTCCTAAAAGACTTTTTCCTTCATATAAAATATCTCCACCTACTACACTACCTGATTCAGCAATAAGCCCCATAATAGATAAAGCTGTTACACTTTTCCCGCAACCCGATTCACCTACTACACAAACCGTTTCACCTTCTCGAACAGCAAAACTAACATGATTGACAGCCTTGACTGTCCCTTCTTCTGTCTGAAAGTGTGTTTGTAAGTCTTTCAGCTCTACTACCGCTTTACTCATACCTTCTCACCTACCGTCTCATCTTTGGATCTAACGCATCACGAAGTGCATCACCAAGTAAATTAATGGATACAACTGTTATAAAAATTGCAAAACCAGGCGGAATCCATAACCACGGACGCTTTTGGAAATCAAGTAATGAGTTAGCTGCGCTAATCATATTCCCCCATGATGGTGTAGGTGGAACGACGCCAAGCCCTAGATAACTTAGTGCGGATTCACTTAAAATAGACCCTGCCACACCCAAAGTTGCTACAACAATAAGCAACGGAAGGACGTTCGGAATTAGATGATGAATAATTTTCCGAGAATCCTTTAATCCTAATACATCTGCCGCTTGCATAAAGGCTTGCTCCCTGAGTGTTAAAATTTGTCCCCTTACAAGACGTGCAAGTCCTGGCCATCCTACTAAACTTAAAATAATCATTACAACATATAAACGGTATTCGGATGGCAATTTCCATTCTGATAAAATTGCTCCCATTATAATAAGTAGCGGTAATCCCGGAATGGACATTAACACATCCGCAACACGCATAATTAAATGATCAACCACCCCTCGATAAAAACCAGCAATTGCTCCTAATAAAGCACCTAGTATAACGGATAGTAGCATCGACGCTAAACCAATTGTTAATGAAATACGTCCTGCTTGCATAAGTCTAGTTAAAATATCTCGTCCCAACTGGTCTGTTCCAAGCCAATGTGACAAGCTAGGTGGTTTATTAATTTGTGTTACTTGTACTTTTCCATCGGCATATGGCGAAAGGATTGGACCGATAAAACTAAATAAAAACATAAATATTAAAACGTATAAACCATACAATGCCATCTTATTTTTCTTAATTTTTTTATACGCTTGGCGCCATGGTGATGATTCGTTTCTCTTTTTCCGTTCTTCCTTTTTCTCTATTATTGGTGTAACAGTCTCCATATCTTTCCCCCCCTTACTTCAATCGAATTCTTGGATCAACAAACGCATATACAATGTCTGCTAAGAAATTAGCCATAATTGTTAAACACGAAAGAAACATTGTAAAGGCCATTAATACCGTATAATCACGGAAGTTTAATGCTTCTAATTGAATGCTCCCGATTCCTGGCCAGTTAAAAATTTGTTCAATAATAATAGCTCCTGAAAATAAACCCGGTAATTCAAAAGCGAGTAATGTAATTGCTGGTAAAATTGCATTTTTCAATGCATGTTTATAAATAACGGTTCTTTCTTTTAAGCCTTTTGCACGAGCAGTACGAATATAATCTTGCCTAATAACATCCAACATGCCCGTTCTAAAATATCGTGTTAATGATCCTACACCAAGAAGCGTTAAAATAAACACAGGTAGAATCATATGACGTAATACTTCTAATATGTACGCTACCCCTGTTGAGTTACTTCCAATATCAATCATGCCACCAATGGGTAATAATTTTAAATCAACCGCTAATAATTTAATCAAAAATAATCCGATAAAGAATGATGGAAATGACATTGCTGCAAATACACCAATTGTCACCAATCTATCAAACCAAGAGTGCTGCTTTGTTGCAGAAATAACCCCAATAATAAGAGCAATAATCCAAGTGAAAAATAAAGCTGCAACAGCAACGATAAATGTATTCCAAATAAATTTATTAAGTAATGAAGTTACCGGTTCTTGGTACTGTAAAGAAAATCCAAAATCACCATGTAAAGCATTAGCTAGCCAGTGAAAATACCTTTCAATAATTGGTTTATTTAAGCCGTATAATTCCCTTAGCTCTTGAGCTCTCTCTGGTGTTAACTTCGGATTTGAATCAATATAATCTCCCGGCAAAAGTGCAAATAAGAAAAAAATAATAATAGATGTACCAAACAATGTAGGGATCATTTGAAGGAACCTACGAATGATATATGTTTTCACCTTTTGTCTCCCCAATCCTATTTACTTAAAAATAGAAGAGCATTTTTTCAAAACAGCTACTATTCCTTTGCTGTGTGAAAAAACGTCTTCTATTATTTAGGTCAATCCTTATTGTTCAATAGATAACACTGGTAAGTTGGAACTGATACTATCGTACTTTTCTGGATCAATTCCTTTTATACGTGCATTATGAGCATAAAGTAGTTTACGATAGTTTAATAAAATAACTGGTGGATCATCACTTAGCTCTTTATACAACTCTTTATAAATCGCTTTACGTTTTTCAATATCTGTCGTTCCTATACCTTTTACAATCAAATCATCTACTTTCGGATTATTATAACCCGTATCACTTTTTGGATTAGTTGATAAGTACTCACTTACAACTTCACTTGGATCACTAATTCCTGGTGTTGAAACTGCTGCTAAATCGTAGTCACCTTTTCCTACTTTTGAAAGCATCGTATTAAAGTCCATCAACTCTGGATTTAATTCAACACCAATTTCTTTGTAACTTTCTTTTGCAATCGGAATAAAGATATCATTTGTTTTACCTGTATTTGATGCGTAGTATGTTAATTTTAATTTTTGACCATCTTTTTCACGAACCCCGTCAGAACCTACTTTCCAACCAGCCTCATCCAATAATTTTTTAGCCTTTTCTACGTCGTGCGGATATTTATTAATACCTTCTTCTGTATATGCCCATGAAACTGGAGCAATTGGTACATTAGCAACAGAGCCATATCCTTGTAAAGCTGTATCCACATACTTCTTACGGTCTAATCCGTAAGTAAGTGCTTGGCGTACCTTTTTATCTTTCAAATACGACTTCTTATTATTTACATAGATATAAGCAATATCACTTGATGATTCAAGATTAATATTTGCAAACTCTAATCCTTTTAATTGGTCTATATTTTCAGGGTTCGCTCTAAATCCACTATAGTCCAGTTCACCTGTTTGGAATAATTGGAATCCTGTATCACCTGATGTGATTTTATAAATAAAGTTTTTAATTTTTGGTTTACCTGCATAATAATTTTCGTTAGCAACAAAGCGTACTTCTTGACCTGGAACATATTTTTCAAATTTATATGGACCCGCTGCAATTGGTTGCCCATATAATGCTTTTAAATAGTCTAAGCTTGTATTTTGTTTATAATCTTTTCCATAATAAGCTTTTGATAGCACTGGGCCACCTAAATTAGTTAGCGCCTGTGAATTAACTTTTTCAGTTGTAATTTTAATTGTCTGTGGATCAACAACTTGAATTCCCTCAATAGAAGTTGCTTTTCCTTCTTTATATTCTTTCCCACCTTTAACAGCATACTGAGCAATATCCAATCCACCTTCATACGCTTTATCATGAAGTAGTGTTAGTGTAAATGCTACGTCATCCGCTGTTAAAGGCGACCCATCACTAAATTTTAAATTTTTACGTAAGTGGAATGTATATGTTAACTGGTCAGCAGAAATATCCCATTTTTCTGCAAGATCCGGAACAGGTTTACTTTGTTTGTCTGTTGTTACTAGTGACGCAAAGATAACAGACGTTACATTTCCATCCCAACCATTATCTTGGAAATACGGAAGGAAAACTCCCCCTGGCTTAGAAATAGCCGTAATAAAAGTATCTTTTCGCTGATTTGCTTTCTCTGGACTTTTCTTTTTATCTGTAGCTGGAATTGATTCAATCTTAGAGTCTTTTAAATCCTGTTTTTTTACCGGTTCTGTAGAAGCCGTCTCTTCCTGTCCCCCACAAGCAGATAACACAAGCGAACTACTCAGTAATACCGAAAATACACCAGCCCATTTTTTTGTCTTTGTCTTCATTGTCCCCACCCTAACTGTTTAATAGTTATACCCTTTGAACTTACTAGCTTATGTATGCCTCCCACAGCATATTTATAGCCAATCGGAAAAGTCGGTTTTAATCGTAAAAAAATAGATGTTTTTGAGGGGTAACAATCCTATTCCGACCTTTCCGGTAGACTTTATGGTTATTAGCTTATATCGTCAGTTATATTTTGTCAATTCTTTCTAAATAAATATTTTGATAATTTTTTCGAAATTATTGTTCTATCTTTAATTTAGGTAAACTTAATAAAATACCGTTATAGTTATCTTCTTGTAACCCTTGAATTCGCGCATTATGTGCGGACACAACTTTGCTATTATTCAAGAAGATTACAGGCGGGTCTTCGCTTAACTCTTGATATAACTTTTTATAAATGTCTTTTCGCTTTTCAATATCCAACGTTTCTAATGCTTGCTTAGCTAATTCATCTACTTTTGGATTATAGTATCCATCATAATTTCGTTTACTTGTTGAAACAAACTCCTCAATCGTTCCACTCGGATCATCAATCATTGGCGTAGACACCATCGCCAAATCATAATCACCTTTTATCACTTTTGAAATCATCGTATTAAAGTCCATATATTCTGGGTTAAACTCTACACCAAGCTTTTTATAATCCTCTTTCATTACTGGAATCATCACATCATTTATTTTACTTGCAGAAGAAGCAAAATAACTTATTTTCAGTTTTTGTCCGTCCTTTTCACGAATTCCATCCGAACCAGCTTTCCATCCAGCCTCATCCAGTAATTTCTTCGCCTTCTCTAAATTATACTCATATTTATTAATGCCCTCTTCTGTATACGCCCAAGAAACTGGCGTAATCGGTACATTAACGAGTGACGCATATCCTTGGAAATACGTATCAATAACCTTTTGACGCTCTAATCCGTAAATAAATGCCTGGCGGACACGTTTATCTTTAAAGTATGGCTTCTTATAATTCATTTTAATGTAGCCGTAAGAGCTTCCTGTATATACATTAATATTAGCAAAACCTAAATCCTTTAGCTGTTCAATCGTCTCCGCGTTTGTCGTAAAACCATCATAATCTACTTCCCCGGCTTGAAATTGTTGTAGCTTCGTATCACCTTTTGTAATTTTATAAATAAAATGCTCAATCTTCGGCTTTCCTTCAAAATAATTTTCATTTGCTACAAATCGAACTTCTTGACCAGGAATATATTTATCCAATTTATAAGCTCCTGCTCCCAGCGGCTTCCCATACAATTCTTTTAAATACTCCAGGTGTCCTTGCTTATACTCTTTCCCATAATAAGCTTTAGATATAACTTCTCCACCGATTAATGATAGTGTTTGAGCATTTACCTTTTCAGTCGTAATCGTAATTGTTTTCGGATCAATGACTTGAATTCCTTCAATAGAGGTTGCCTTTCCTTCTTTATATGCTTGCCCACCTTTTATTGCAGTTTGGCTTATATCAGTCGCACCACTATAAGTTGGATCGTGTAATAACGTTAATGTAAATGCTACATCATCTGCCGTTAACGGTGAACCATCACTAAACTTTACATCATCTTTCAAATGGAACGTATATGTAAGCTGATCCGCCGAAATATCCCATTTCTTCGCCAAAATTGGAATTGGTTTTCCTTCCTTATCAAGTCCAACAAGAGGTGCAAAGATCGCTTGCGTTATATTACCATCCCATCCATTCTCCATAAAGTGCGGAAGGAATATCCCTCCAGGACTCGGCATGCCAACTACGAAAGTATCTTTTCTTTCTTTTACTTTTGTAGGACTTTTTGCTTTGTCGCTTGCTTTAATAAATTCATCTTTTACTTTTGGTACGTTCCCGGCTTCATTTGTACTTGCTTCCTCTTGACCACATCCGGCTAGTAATACTGAAACACTAAAAAACGTAGCAAGTACTCCTTTAAAAGCATTTTTCATCGTTCAATCACCTTTGCTCTCCTAATGTTTAATAATGTAGAAACATGGACCCCCTCTCTGTAATTATCTTTATTTTTCCTATAAAAATAGTATGAATTAATTTCAAGATTATTCCTTTCCTTTAAACATGTCAATCATTCCCTTTTATTTCGTATGAAAAAAATTAAAAATCCACTTCTATTTGTTCCGTATGAAACATAGAATATTAATAACCAATTACCAAAAAGGGGGCGAAAACATGGACAACCTATTCCAATACGTCCTGCACTACGTATTATTAACAATTATGATAGTCGGGGCTCTATTACTATTCCCATTCTTCCCAAAGTTCGTCCTCTTTTTAGCTTTTTTTATTATGCTCGGGATCGCTATTATCATTTCAACAAGAGAAGATACGACACAAAAAGAAAACAGAGTTCAGCGTGTAAAGCTGTAACTCTGTTTTTTTATTTTCAATCTTAAATCGCCGTTTCACATACTTATGTCTCGGGAAATAATTAATCAATCCAAAAATCTCCTAATACCATTTATGTTTTACAATCTATGCAAATTACGGAACAAAGATTTATCAAATTTACTGTTTCACGTGAAACACAATTTTTATTTTTCTCTTAAAGTAAAATATCAGTATAAAAAAGCGAATTCCCTTCAGCAAAACTGAAAGGAATTCGCTTGCTACTTTTTACTCCACGATATTCTCTAACTCATTATATAACTCCGCTCGTAACAGCTCTTTCTTCGCTTTTTCTTCATACAATTGTTCAAGCATTTCAACATCAACTACATGTTCCATTTTACACTCAAGCGTATATATATCTTCTTCTACATGCATTAACTCGGTTTCAATCTCCTCAACATTCCTAGCCTCTTTCTTTTTTACAGGGGCTGTTTCAAGCCTTTTTCTTCCTTGGCGTTGCTGCTTTATTACTTGTGTCTCAAGTTTTTCTTCCCACTTTTGACGAGCCCATGCATAGTTCCCTGCAAACTCAAATAATTTACGATCATCAATCCAATACGTCTTTTCAAATAACTTATTTAAAAAATAACGATCATGTGAAACAGCTAAAATCGTCCCATTATATTGCTCAAGTGCTTCTTCTAAAACTTCCCTTGATTCAATGTCGAGATGGTTTGTCGGCTCATCTAAAATTAAAAAATTGATGTCTTGATACATAAGTTGCGCAAGTCTTAACCTCATTTTTTCTCCACCGCTCAGTTGTGTTACTTTCTTAAACACCGCTGGACCATAAAATAAAAACTTAGCTAATATATGTCTCGCTTCTCCCTCTGTTACAGCTACATATTCCCTGAAAGCCTCTAATACATTATTCTTCATATTTCCGTACGCATGCTGTGATAAATAACCGATTTTCACACTACTACCAATCCGAATTTCACCAGCGTCTGGTTCTATTTCTTCTAATAATAGCTTTAGTAACGTTGTCTTTCCTGTACCATTACGACCGACGATAGCCGCACGCTCTTGAAAACGAACATGTAAATTCGCTTCGTTAAATAAAGGATGGCCAGCAAATCCTTTACTCACTTCTTTCATTACAACAACATCTTTCCCACTTCTCTCTTGCCCTTCAAACTGAAGTCCCATTTGTTTTCGTTCTAAAATAGGTTTCTTTAATTTCTCCATACGTTCCAGTGCACGTTCCATACTTCTCGCTCTCTTATGCAATCCTTCATTCGGAGGATTCGCCTGATTTGCCCATTCACGCAGTCGCTTAATTGCTTCTTTCATTTTCTTTATTTTCTTTTGCTGTTCTTGATAAGCCTGGAACTCCTGAAGCAAACGTTCTTCCTTTTCCTCAACAAACTGAGAATAGTTTGTATGATACACGTGAATCTCTCCATCCTCTAAATCAAAAATCTTCGTTACAACTTCATCAAGGAAATAGCGATCATGTGAAATGACCATAACCGTTCCATTGTATTCTTTTAAAAATTGCTCTAACCATTCGACTGCAAATAAATCCAAATGATTTGTCGGTTCATCTAATAAAAGTAAATCTGGTTTCTGCAATAGCATGTATGCAAGGCTTACTTTTGTTTGCTCCCCACCACTTAACTCCAGAAAGGATCGAGGGAATAGTTCTGTCACCTGTAGACCATTTGCTACCTTCATCAAATTCGCTTCAATTTCATAACCACCAAGGAACGCAAACTTTTCTTGGATTACTCCGTATCTCTCCATTAATTTTTGTAAAGCAGACGGTTCTCGTTCTTCCGCCATATTTTTTTCTAAAGTATGCATTTCTCTTTCTAATTCCTTTTCTGCTTTAAAAGCAGAACTCAATACATTATATACAGTCATACCCTCATCAAATTTCGGAATTTGTGCCACATGACCAATACGTGTACCTTTCTTCATATGAATGGCTCCTGCATCCAAACTTTCCATTCCAGTTAGAAGCTGAAAGATTGTTGTCTTCCCACTACCGTTACGACCAACTAATCCAACACGTTCACCGTTCTTTATTTCAAGCGATATATTTTCAAATATGATGTTTCCACCAAAAGATTTCGTTATATTATTTACACTACAAATTGTCATTTTCCGTACTCCTTTCAATATAAAAAACCATGGGAAAGAAACATTCCCCATGGTTTTCGACATAGAAAAAGGAAGCTAAATAGCTCCCTTTTCACACGTTTATTAAAAATGGGTGAAGAGATTTCTATCGTTCAATAGCTACTATGCAATTGTTAAAAAAGGACAGACGTATCCCGTTAACAACTACATCATGAAAAATCGCACGACAAAAATAGATATATTCTAAAAATTTGGCACGTGCAGCTAAAGAACGTTTCATCTCATTCACCTCTTTCGTACGGAATTTAATACTTACTTCTTTATTATACTTTCCCATTTCATGTTTGAATAGTCATTTTTCTGAAAATAATGAAGATAGACTAAACATTTCAATAAGTGACATCAAATCTTACAAGACTGTTATGTTCACGTAATGGAAAGCGATAGTACGAAAAGATGCCTCCCTATACAATAAAGATGTAAACAAGAGAGACAACAAAAGGAGGAAACAATCATGATGAAAGAAATCGTAAAAGCAATCTTTGAAGTATTAGTGAACGGACAAGCAGTTGTAAAAAAACTAAACGAACTATAAAAAGGAGTGAAGGAACATGATGAATATGGTAAAAATGATTTTACATGCTCTAGTTGACGCAAAAGCGGTTAGCCAAGAATTAAACCAACAATAAAAAAGGGGTAAATGAATATGAAGAAAGCCATTATTATAATCGCAAGTACAGCAATTGCCTTATACACAATAAAAAATAGAAAAAAGAAACATAATAAAAATGATTTATATTATCCATACACATTATTAAAGAAAAAATAAAAGACAAGGTACCCTGTTGTAATGAGGATATCTTGTCTTTTATTTTTCCTATTCCTTTTAAAGGATTTCCCTCTCTCTTTCCCGAATGTATTAAGCGGGATTTTTACACATATTTTAAAGGGGCATACATACAAATGGATACACAACAACTATACTTTTTAAACGATATTGGCAAACAAAAACCAGAAAGCATTCGGAATAGAAGCGCCACATGTCCTTTTTGTGACAGAGAAAATTTAACGGATATTTTAGCAACTGAGGGCTCAATTATTTGGCTAAAAAACAAATTCCCTACATTAAAAGATACATTTCAAACGGTGCTAATCGAAACAGATAATTGTGAAGACCATATTGCGACATATACAGAAGAACATATGAAATCGCTAATTCGTTTCTCCATTAAATCTTGGTTAGACTTACAGAAAAATGAAGAATTTACATCTGTGATTTTATACAAAAATCACGGTCCATTCTCAGGCGGGAGTTTGCATCATGCACACATGCAGATTATCGGAATGAAATATGTAGACTATCTCGATAACGTAGAAACGGAGAACTTCCAAGGGGTCATTGTACAAAAAAACGAACACATTGAACTCAACATTTCAGATCGTCCTATTATCGGTTTTACTGAATTTAATATCATTATTGAAGATGTTAGATGCATAGATGAACTGGCAAATTATATTCAACAAACTGTACGTTACATACTGACAGATTTCCATAAAGGATGTAGTAGTTATAACTTATTTTTCTATCACTTAAACGGAAAAATCATTTGTAAAGTTGTTCCTAGGTTTGTCGTTTCACCATTATATGTAGGATATAAAATACCGCAAGTTTCTACAAAACTAGAAGACGTGAAAATACAACTAGCGGCGTATTTCACAAAACAAGACGACGCGATTAACCACAAAAAATAGAGTAGGTATCAAAAACCTACTCTTTTATTACACCTTTATTTCGATAGTACACATCTTCTAATCCGACGTTATACTTCATGTTATTATCCGTCCACTCTGGCCCCAGATTACCTGGCCATCCAGATGTATTTGCTACATATTTTAGTAATGCAAAATCCGTCAAACCTTTTTGCACCCCGCGCTTATACCCTTTCATTAAATGCGGCATTGCAATTTGCGCATTTGTGCGCGGATCTTTCAACTCTTCATCAGTTAAATGATCTGGTGCAAGCCCACCGCCACGGTGCAATTGAAACAATCCGAATGAAGTTCCGTTATCTCCAACACTTCTTGGATTTAACCGGCTTTCATGTTCGGCAATTGTAAGAGGTATCCATTCCGGAAGATTGACTTTCTTTGCTTCCTCTATAATAATTTGTTTCATTTGTTTTGCTTCTTCTGAGTCAACATAGCTTGTCTCATTCACTAACTTGCCCATTCCTTCAGACTTTCCTTGGAAATATAAGTACACCCCAAGAACAACTAAAAATCCTACAAAGAATTTCTTCACTACCACTACCTCTTTCTCCGCTGAAATTTGTCCCCTTTCAGCCTTCTTCCCTTTACAATTACCCACATTCTATCATTCTCTTACCCTTTTATCATAGCAAATAACTATATATATTATCATCATGCTTTAGACCGATTTTGTGAAAAAACAGCTGGTAAATACGTACAAAAATGTAACTTTCATAGACTACAACGTATTTCTTGTATATAATTGTAAATTGAACTCTACATATTAGAATAGGAGCAGACCAAATGAAAAAGTGCATAATACTCTTGTTCAGCATTTTACTACTTATCCCTATCCACACCTCTGCACAAACATCATCAAAACCAAAAGTACTTGTTTTATACAGTACACAAGACGATCAAATTACAAATAATATTCAAATCCTTAATACCCAATTAGGACATTTTACAAACGATATAACTACGAAAAGTTTAAAAAAGGCTAATGAAATTACTAATTCATCTTCTTATACACATATTGTTTATATCGGTGAACAAAAAGAAGAGTTTCCTATTGAAACAAAGAAACTTCTAGAAAATTTCTCAGGCCCAATATTAGTTTTAGGACAAAATGTTGAACAATTATCTAATCGCTTTTCTTTCATTACCCTAAAGGCTGATGATATACGAGTTAATAAAATCGAATATCCAAGTCATAAACTAAAAAACACTTTAGAAGAGGAACGATTGATTCAATCTTTTGATACAAACGGAACTGTTCTTGCTAACGCTTTAAGCTCAAATAACACGAACCCACTAATCGTTCAGCATGAAACATCTTACTACGTTGCAACGCCAAATCTCTTTGACTGGATGTCTCATTACGTCGGTGAAATGTTATTTTCTTACTTCGGACAAAAGCCAACGACAAATAAAGTAGAAGCTTATTTACGTCTTGAGGACGTTCATCCAGCCGCAGATACAAATCAATTAAAAGAAATTGCTGAATTACTAAAAGAGAAAAAAATCCCTTACATGATTACGGTCATCCCGGTATATAAAGATCCGGATACAGGAAAAACAGTACATTTAAAAGATAAACCTGAACTAGTCGACCTTTTACGCTCTATGCAAGATGATGGCGCAGCAATTATTATGCATGGTTATACGCACCAATTTTATGACAGTGAAACTGGGGAAGGTTTTGAATTTTGGGACGTAAAAACAAATCAACCGATTCGTCAACCGAATCATGAACAACCAAAAACAAAAGATGACTTTCCTAATATAGAAGCATATAATGCATACGTAAAAAAAGGGGAAGAATTTGAAGAAAAATATACAACTGAGCATATTGAAAAGGGCATTCAAGAACTTGTAGATGCCAAACTATATCCTGTCGCATTTGAAGCACCTCATTACACGATGTCTCAAAAAGGGTATGAAATATTATCAAGGTACTTTTCAACTTATGTAGGACAACTACAGTTAAGTGATACAACTTGGAAATCGATGCACTCACCATTTTATACAAGTACCCCATCATTTTTACACGGGATGAAATTAATGCCTGAAACAGTCGGTTTTATTGAAGAAGATAAGCCACATGCTATTGCTAAAATGAAAGAACGTGCTGTATCTGTTGCTAAATTATCCGATGGAGTTATTGGTGCATTCTATCATCCTTACTTAGGTGTGAAACCATTAAAAGAAGTATTAAAGGATCTAGAAAGCATTCCAAATATAGAATGGATTGATTTACAAAAAGAAACAAATGAAGTGAAAATGAAAGATATTCATATTACTACTAATAAAGACGGTATTCACGTTAAAAAACCAACAAGCGCAAGCGACGTAATGGATTATGTAAAACAATATGGATTCTTCCTTATACTTGGCTTCTTCATCATTGTGTTTCTATTGTTATTAAGACGTGCGAAAAAATTAGAATCCTAATATAAAACCACCAAGCAAAATGCTTGGTGGTTTTTTTAACTTAAACCAAAACGTGGCATGTTATTAATAACCCATTGATTATTTTCATAACTTCCTTCATCAAATTAAACACATCATAAATTATAGAAAATATTAGAAAAAAATATCCATAACGAAAAGGATAAGAGTAACTCTCCTATCCTTTCAAATAAAGTGAAACTTTAATCAGTGGAAGTCTTACCACCCATTAATACAGGGTAAAATTGAATCGTATTTTCATATATTGTTTCTGCAACCTTATCAATAGATATGTTTTTTATAACACTAATTTCCTTTAATACCTCTCGAATCATCCTCGGATGCGTCATAACATCCTCGTGAAATTCCCACGGTCCATCTGTTTCTACCATCATATATTCAAGTGGATAATACGAAACAATTTTTCTAATTTTCTCCTTATGTAAAATATCTGGCGTGATAGAAATATAATAACCGTTCCTCATCATCCGTTTCATTGTTGTTTCACTTCCTTTAAACCAATGAAAATGTGCACGTGAAACTTTATATTTCTCCAGTAAATCACATACAATATCCGCATCTTCATACACTGCATGCAATATAATTGGTAAATCATATTGACTAGCTAGTTCGACAAACTGTTGCAACACTGATATATATGAATCGACAGCAATGCGCTCATCTTCTTTTCTTAAATAATACGGCAAGCCTACTTCACCAATCGCTACTATATCCTCTACATGATCTTCAATTAATTTATAAATTTGCTCACATTCTTCTTTATGAATCGGTTGCTCCGGATGAAAACCTATTGCTGGATGTACAAAAGGATATCGCTTTGCTAAAGATAAAGTTTCTTTACATGATTGATAATTCATAGATACCGCAATAAGCCCCTTTATCTCTTTACTATTTTCCACATCTTTAAGTAATCTATTTTTTTCTTCATCTTTATATTGATCCACATGTATATGACTATCAATCCATTTCATCTTTATTCCTCCATAAAAAAAACAAGAAAGGAATCCCCTTCTTGTTTTATCATCTATATTATTTAACAATTAAATTTGTTATGATATCAAATAATCCAATACATACTACGGCAACAGTAAAGTAGCTACAGAAATCTTTAATTGGAAACTTCACTACTTCTTCTTTAAACATCCCATTCTTCTCCCTTCTTACTATATCCCTAATTATTTTTATCTACTTGTATCTATTATGCAAAAAATATGACAATTTTACTATCGAATTAACTTACGTAAACCTTACAATGTTGTAAGGTTTAAAAAAAGGGCCTCATCTACATACAGATGAGGGCTATTAAAAAGTAGTTGGTTTTTCATTCTTCATTAACATGACAAACAGAAAGTAATACAGTGACTTTCTAATTACACTATATGAAATTCACTAGCTTTTAACCATCGAATTACATTACAGAAGGCTTACATGTTTGTAAGCTGTGTGTAATGTAATTCGATAGTTTCTCTTACCTACATCTCGTACAATAAAGTTAGAAAGTAAGCCAAATAAGAAGAACACTCACATAACCAAATCACATTGCTAGTAGCCTACTCTTCTTATACCTTTCACTCATGCTACTACAATGTACCCCCTTCCCCTTTATATAATAAAAAGAGCCTTAGCCCATATGGTCTAAGGCTCTTTCACGAACTCCAAAATACCCCTACCTAGTATTTTTATTTTCGACAAAAAATAGGTGGGGGTATAATCATCTATCTCATCGCTAAAAGTTTACTCTTCGCATTAATAGGAATATTTACAGCTTCAATTTCTTCAATCGCCTCGCCATAGCGTCCTTTTGCGTACACCTTTAATGCTTCATCTCTCTTTAACATATGCTTAACAGTCTTCTTTATTTTTTGTTCTCTTCCACGTTCGTCAAATGCAATAAATTCATATTCATACCACTCATCACCAATAGGCTGACCAATTGTATTCACAACCGTATAATATTCTTTCGTCTTATAAAGTGGATTATATTTATCAATAACCGGTCCAAGTTTCGTAGGCAGTAACATTACTACTATCACTATCATCGCTATTATAGTAGTGATCATTTTTTTCTTCATAATCAATTTTCCTCCTCTGCAGGATATATATACATCCATTTTAAAAAGAAGGAATAAAATCTACTATTGAATCTCATTACATTACACTTACATTTTTGTAAGAATTAAAAAAGGCGAACGAATTTACTCGTTCACCTTTTAACTCGCTTTAAAACCACCACCAAGTACATCACGTACATCATGGATAACAACGAAAGCATCTTCATCTACTCGACTAATAACTTGCTTTAACTTAACAAGCTCTTGTTTATTAATAACAATATATAAAACTTCTTTATTTTTACCAGTATATCCGCCGCGTCCTTCTAATACAGTGACACCGCGTGTCATGTTTTTCGTAATAGTTTCACGTATTAAATCTGGTTGATTTGAAATGATTGTAACAGCTGTTTTTGTATCCATTCCTTCTACAATGAAATCAATCACTTTCGCTCCGATGAATACTGCAACAAGTGTGTACATTGCTTTTTCTTGTCCTATTATAAATACGGAGCCAGCAATTACAACAATATCAATAATAAGTACGCCTTTACCAACGCTCCACCCTAAATATTGATTTGCTAACTGAGCTAAAATTGCCGATCCTCCTGATGTACCTCCAGCTTTGAACATACAGCCTAATCCGACACCGACAAATAAGCCAGCGAATAGAGCCGCTAATAACGTATCACTATTTACATGATACTCAATATGTTCCGTAACATATAAAAACAAGGATGTTTCTACAATCCCTAAAATTGTATAAACCATCGTTTTCTTATCAAAAAATTTATAACCAATAGCTAGTAAGATTGCATTTATAGCAAAGTTTACAATCCCCGGCGACCAATCAAATAAATAGTACGTAACAACCGTTACACCAATAATTCCACCTTCCGATAAACGGTTTGGAATTGCAAAGTAATTAATACCAATTGCGAATAATAATGAACCAATTGTAATTAGTGTTATTTCCTTTATACGTTGATTAACCATAGTTCATACCTCCCCCCATTTGACATTGTATCACTATCTCCCAGAGGTTTAGAAGTTGTTTTTATTGCGCATTTTTAGTCTTAAAGATCGAGATATTATGTTTAAACAAAGGGGTGATTAATTATTCATATTCGCTCTAACTGTACGGACAAATCGCTCCACATTCCCCTTCTGAATATACTTAGCTCGAATGGTTTCATGATTACAAGTACATTCGAAATGCGGACGAAAATCTATGCTATCTATATGCAAATATGAATACTCTTTAAATGTTGCAGGATAGTATGGAAATTTTCCGTAAAAGAGGAGACGTCTAGTAGTAGCAGCAAAAATCCCTTGTTGATACGATAGTGTAAAATTATCCTTCTCAAATATTCCTACTACAAAAGCCAAAATTTTTTCATCATCCTCTATATGCTTTTTCATACTCAATAAAAGTTCATTCATGCATATCCCTCCAAATACTATTCTCGAAAAGAATCCATGGATTATTACAGACCGGTTTAACTCCTTTATAAAGTATGAAACGCGTTTCCTGTCAAAGATATTTCAAAAAAAATAATCCGTTATGCAAGTTACACATAACGGATTAAAACTAAACAGTAGAGCGTTCCACAAGTTCGTATGGAATTTCCACCTTTTCTTGTTTAGAACTTTCATCACTTATTTGTCTATAAAACATTTCAAAGGCCTTTTTACCTATTTCCTTTAAATTTTGATCAATGGTTGTAAGTTGTAATACTTGCGAAATAGGTTGATTATCAAAGCCAATAATCGCTAAATCCTTAGGAACTTGAATACCTAATTTTTCAGCTTCTGTCATCACCCCAATCGCAACTTCATCTCCTGCTACTATTAATGCTTCAGGAAGGTGCTGCATCCCCTTTAGTTTATGAGCCACTCTCACACCATCTTCTAATGTAAAACATTCTGTGAAAATCCATTCTTCATTAACTTCTTCATCTATAGATTGCAATTGCTGTTTGTAAACATCAAAACGCTTTTGACTACTCGGTCCTAATTTCCTTCCCGTGCAATAACCAATTTTTTTATAACTTTTCTCAATCAAATAATCCATTCCTAATTGAAAAGCTGCTGAATGATTCGTATATACACTCGAGATATTTGAAATATCATTATCTTCACAAGCAACAATTGCCCCATAGGAAGCATATGGCTCTATCGTTTCCCAATCATTCGCACGAGAACAAATAATGAGACCATCCAATTGTTTTGTTTTTAACATATGTAAACTTTTCATTTCTTCTTTTTTATTATAATTCGTTTGGCAAAGTAGCACTCTGTAATTATGAGCTAACGCCACCTCCATCATCCCGCCCACCATCGCATCAAAACACGGATGATTAATATACGGTAAAATCACACCAACAATATTCGTCTTCCCTTTTGATAAATGAACAGCATTTGCGTTTTGCGAGTAATTCAACTTCTCAACTATCTCTATAACCGCTTTCCTTTTTTCTTCACTTACATATGGATGATCATTCAATACTCTCGAAACAGTCGTAACTGAAACTCCCGCCATCTTTGCAATATCTTTAATATTAGCCATACACTCACCTCTACTTTTAACTTAATAAATCCTATAAACATATGTCAAATCTTCTTATCATTACACCTTCATTCGTTTTTCTTACAAAAGTGTAATTTTCCTGTAAGCTAATTCGATAGTGACTCCCCGCAATATTTCATACAATTAAGTCAGAAACAAGGCAACAACTCTTCGAAAAGGAGCAGATTCATATGATGAACAAAATGAAATCAAACAATTTTTTAAATACAATGGGCATGATATTTTCTGCTCTAATCGATGCTAAAGCTGTTGCTTTTACATTAAACAAGTAAGGAGAATTCATTATGAACAATATCACTTTTAACAAATTAGATTTTTTAGGACTAGCTAGCGGATCAGTTCTTCTTACTGCTTTTATTTACGCCGCTACGCTTGTATAAATTTCGTGTCCCCTTTCCCCTTTATTATAAATAGTAATAGAAAAGACGACCGTCTATGCCCGGTCGTCTTTTCTTATTTTTGATTTGATTGCAAAGTTTCCTTTAGCTCATCAAACTTCTCATTTAATTGATCTGTCATCATTTTCATCGCTATTTTTCGATCTATTTTTTCTTCAGCATCAATTTGAATTGGGTCTCCAAAAATCAATTGCGCCTTTTTCCCTTTTATTAATTCTTTTACACTCGATGGACCAACATAAGCTGCCGGTACTAACGGGACATTAGAACGTAGCGCAATCGTAACAGCCCCAGCTTTTAATGAAACATCTTCTGTTGATCGTGTCCCACTCGGAAAAATCCCTACTACTTTCCCTTCTTTTAATAGGCGTGACGGAATTTTGAGTGTACTCGGTCCTGGATTCGCACGATCTACAGGGAATGCATTCACATTTTTAAAGAACCAGTTTTTGAATTTCCCTTCAAATAATTCTTTTTTAGCCATGTAATGAATTTGGGTCGGATACATCCCTGTAGCTAACATTAATACATCCATAAAACTTGTATGTGTACATGCAACAACATATGGGCCACCTTCTGGTAACTTTTCTCTTCCTTGCACTTCTACTTTCCCAGCTGTTTTAAATATATATTTCAACAAAAATGTAATTGGTTTATACATTTGTTTCGTTCCTTTCTGAACATCCGAATTATAATCATTCTCTTACAACAATTATAACACTAAGTTTTAGGAGTTGGTAATAAAATTGAGTATTAATTGTACATTTCAATTCTTACAAAAGTGTAATTTTCTTGTAAGCTAATTCGATAGTTACTTCTTGCAATATTTCATACAATTAAGTCAGAAAGAAACAACAACTATTCGAAAAGGAGTGGATTCATATGATGAACAAAATGAAATCAAACAATTTTTTAAATACAGTGAGCATGGTATTTTCCACTCTAATCGATGCTAAAGCTGTTGCTTCTACATTAAACAAGTAAGGAGAATTCATCATCAACAATCTCACTTTTAACAAATTAGATTTTTTAGGATTAGCTAGCGGCTCTCTTCTTCTTACTGCTTTTATTTACGCTGCTACGCTTGTATAACTTTGTGTCCCCTTTCCCCTTTATATAGAAAAAGACGACCGTCTATGCCCGGTCGTCTTTTTAAATGTTTCTTTCTTTTAACTCTTTTAAAAGCTGTATCATTTCAGCTTGTTGTTTTATCTTCTTACGACCATTTCGGTTAATTGCTGCAAGCTCACAAGCAACTCCGACAGCAAAGAAAAACAATACACTTTCTAACATGTGAAATCCTCCAATTGCCTATTAAACAGCTTGGCGTAATTGCTCTTCTTGTAAAACCTTCTTATTTATATTCTCTTCTTTTCTCTGACAAACGTTATTGCGAATAAGTGCTGCAATAACAAGTAAAGTTCCTACAATATCAAACATCGTTATTTGATATCCTTGCATCATCATAATAATTAAAGTCGTAATCGGTACAAAGTTAATAAATAAAATCCCATTAATAGATGATAAAATTTTCACACCGTAGTTCCAAGCGAGTAATGCTACGATTCCCGGTAATGTCATCATAAATAACAAATCATATTTCACAATAGAAATCGTTTCCATACTAGGAACTGAAATATAGCCAAGTGCCGTTATAATTACCGTTATAATTCCTGTAACAGTCGTACCGAATACACAAGTCAATGTAGAATAACGTAATGTTGACCAATCGCTACACGTTTGACCACCCATCGTATAAATAACCCAACCTACAACCCCAACAAATATAAATGCTAGTGAAAATATGTTATCTTTCAACGTTAAAAAGAAACTCATATCACCTTTTGTAATAACAAATACAGCTCCTACAAAAGCAATAATCATACTCGTTATCATATATTTTTTCGGTTTTACATGCTTATATCCCCATAGAATACAAATCGAAATCATCGGCATCAGTGCTTCCATAATAGAGGCTACCATCACGCCTGATTTTCCCATTAACATTTGACCTAAAAATATAAGTACATTATATACAGTAAACGCCATCGTTCCGAAAAAGACGAGTAACTTTCCTCTTCCCTCTAAACGAAATGCCTGCTTTCCTTCTTTCGCTAACAATAATACAATCAGTACGATTGCCACCGCTCCATAGCGAATAAGCGAAAAATAAAACGGATCTATGTATTCTAGCGCATGATCAGCAACTGGAAACATTGCTCCCCATGACATACTTGCAATTAAACACGCTAAAGCCCCTATTATCATTTGACCTTTTTCACCACAATCCCCCACTTCTTTCTATTTGCACAAAGAGAATTGTAAAAGAAAAAATATATCACGTAAAATGATTCAAAATGATGTTAACTATCATTTATAATGATAGTTAACATCAAGGAGGATCCTACTATGGAATTAAGAGACTTACAAATCTTCCAGAGTGTTGCCGACAAAGGTAGTGTAAGCGGCGCCGCAAAGGAATTAAATTACGTACAATCAAATGTAACTGCACGTATTAAACAACTAGAAAATGAACTGAAAACACCGCTCTTTTATCGTCATAAACGAGGCATGACTTTAACAGCTGAAGGAAGAAAAATGCTCGTTTATGTTAATAAAATTTTGCAAGATGTTGACGAGCTAAAACAAGTATTTTTAGATAGTGAAACACCATCTGGTATTTTAAAAATCGGCACGGTCGAAACAGTAAGTACATTACCTACCATTCTATCTTCTTACTATAAACGTTATCCGAATGTCGATTTATCATTACAAGCAGGTCTAACGGAAGAATTGATTAGAGAAGTACTTGATCATCAATTAGATGGTGCCTTTATATCAGGTCCTATTAAACATCCACTAATCGAACAATACGATGTTAGTACAGAAAAATTAATGCTTGTAACACAAAATAAAGCTTTTCATATAGAAGAATTCACAACAACGCCCCTACTCGTTTTTAACCAAGGATGTGGATACCGTTCCAAACTAGAACGATGGCTTAAAGATGAGGGTTTGCTCCCAAAAAGAATTATGGAATTTAATATATTAGAGACGATATTAAACAGTGTTGCACTCGGCCTTGGAATTACACTCGTACCACAGTCTGCTGTCCACCATCTTTCTAAAGCTGGTAAGGTACATTGTCATGCAATCCCTGAAAAATATGGTAGTATTTCAACAGTTTTCATACGCCGTAAAGATAGCTATATGACGAATTCAATGCGTAGCTTTTTAAAAACAATTGAAGAGCATCATCATATCAATATGCTTTAAAAGACATTCTTACACGAATGTCTTTTTTTCTTACAAAAATGTAAGTCTCCCGTAAGCTAATTCGATAGTTGCAGGCGATCATATTTCCTATAATTAAGACATAAAGCAGGGCAACAACAATTCGAAAAGGAGCGGATACGCATGATGAACAAAACGAAATCAAACAAATTTTTCAATACAATGGGCATGGTGCTATCCGCGCTTGTCGATGCAAAAGCCGTTGCAACTACATTAAACAAATAAGGAGAGATTATAATGAACAACATCACTTTCAACAAATCAGACTTTATCGGACTTGCAAGTGGAGCTACTCTTCTTACAGCTTTCATTTACACACTTGCTCAAAGTCTTGTTTAACACTTTGTTTCCCCAAACCCCTTTATATATAGAAAAAGCTGCTTGTCTTATAGACAAGCAGCTTTTTAGTTTGTTTCATATATAATTTGACCTGTTTTCATCATATCGTATCCGCCAATTGCTTTTAATTCATTATGAAATTCTTCCGATTGCAGAATGTCTTTCACGGCTTCAATCAACTCTTCATTTTCTTTATTCTTCAAAATCACCAAATCATACTGTTCTTTCATGATTGGAATAAAATCTACATTTACAATTTGCGAAAACTTTTCTGATCCTACTCCCACATCAGCTTTTCCATTTGCGACTTGCGTGGCAACACCAAGATGATTCGATTCTTCCCATTCATATCCACTAATACGTTCTTTATTTAACTTTTGAATGCGCAATTGTTCATCGACTAACACCCTAATACCAGAACCTTTTTCTCGATTTACAAATCGTATAGATGATTGAGATAAATCAGCCCATGTTTTTATATTTTTAGGGTTTCCCTTTTGCACATAAAACCCAACGTTCCTTGCTAATAAATTAATCATAGTACATGGTTGTCCAACTAAAATACGTTTTACGTAAGGAACATTATATGTACCCGTTTCTCCATCAAACAAATGAAGACTAACGATACTTCCTTCTCCTTGATACATTTTTATTAAACTCGTTAAACTACCTTGATATGCCCTTAATACATTTGAACCTATCAGGCGATTTTCTATACGTTTTGCCAACATACCTAACGTTAGTTCTTGTCCACTAATAATACATGTATCCAAGCCTCTACTATCTTCGCTCTTTACAGGAGTACCTTGTATTTTCCCTGTTTTCATTTGCTTTATATATTGTTCTAAATCCGTTGCATCAATGCGCATCTGTCTACCGATTCTATAAGAAGGCAGTTCTCCTTTTTTAATTAGATCGTATACAGTTAATTTTGATACTTTTAATCGCTTCGCTACTTCTTCCGTTGTGTAGGAATGATAATCCATAGACGATTCCTCACTTTCTTCCTTCATTGTAACAAAGAAAAGAATTTTTCTCCTATATTTTAAAAACAACTACATCGTTCAAATTATATTCAATTATAACTAGTTATAATTAGTTATAATTAGTTATAATTAGTTATAATTGAATATGTCAAAACGAAAGGGGATTTTTTTATGAACAAGTTTACATTACGATCCATCGGAGCACTTATACTCTCTTTTCTTCTTATATTTAGTGCTGCATGTACAAGCGGTGAAAAGAAAGAAAAATCAACTGCTAAAGAAGGAAAAACAGTAGAACTGACTATATCAGCTGCTGCAAGCTTACAAGATGCACTAAAAGAAATTGAAACAAAATATAAAGAAAAAGAACCTAATATTAAACTTTCTTTTAACTTCGGTGCTTCTGGTGCACTTCAACAACAAATTGAGCAAGGTGCACCTGCTGATTTATTCTTCTCAGCAGCCGAAGATAAATTCCAAACCCTTGTTAAAAAAGGATTTATTAATGAAAAAGAAGGGAAAAATCTTCTTGGAAATGAACTCGTTCTAGTCGTCCCAAAGGATAGTTCTCTTACAAAAATTCAAGATTTAAAAGATGAAAAAATTAAGAAGATCGCACTTGGTACACCTGAATCAGTACCTGCTGGAAAATATGCAAAGGCTTCTCTCACACATGAAAATCTATGGAATGATATTCAAAATAAAATCGTATTTACAAAAGATGTTCGCCAAGTGTTAACATATGTAGAAACAGGTAATGTCGATGCTGGTATTGTATACAAAACAGATGCTCTTATTTCAAACAAAGTAAAAATTGGTGAGACAGCAGCAGCTACTTCTCATGAGCCAATTCACTATCCTTTAGGTGTTATAAAAGAATCTAAGCACAAGAAAGAGGCGACTTCATTTTATGAGTATTTGCAGTCAAAAGATGCACAATCTATCTTTAAGAAATATGGATTTACAGTCCTATCCTAATTACCATGAGCTTTGATGCTATTTTGTCACCAATCTTTCTATCTTTACGAGTAGCTGCATGTGCCACCCTAATCGTTACAATTTTAGGAACGATAATCGGACGAGCGCTAGCACGCTCTTCATGGAGATATAAAGTAATATTAGAAACTATTTTCTTATTACCAATGGTACTTCCGCCAACTGTAATCGGCTTTTTTCTCATTATCATTTTTGGAAATAATAGTCCCATTGGAACGTGGGTAGAAGCAATATTTCAGCAGTCTATTATGTTCACATCTACTGCTGCTATCATCGCTTCTACAGTTGTTGCATTTCCGCTTATGTACCAATCAGCAAAAACAGGATTTTCTATCGCAAATGTACAAATTGAAGAAAGTGCTCGGGATCTTGGTGCAAGTGAATATCAAGTTTTTCTACACGTCACACTCCCTCTTGCGTTTCCTACCTTACTAAGCGGAATGATTTTGAGCTTTGTTCGTGCACTAGGGGAATTTGGTGCTACACTCATGTTTGCCGGAAATATTCCTGGTAAAACACAGACGATCCCAACTGCAATTTATATGGCGATTGATGCAAGTAATATGCAACTTGCTTGGACACTAGTAGTTATCACTATTAGTATGTCACTCCTATTCCTGCTATGTATTCAGCTTATTAATAAAAGAATCACTCACTCTTAAAGCAGCTTCTGTCGAAGCTGCTTCTTTATTTCTTAGGAAATAAAATATACTAACGGGAAATAACTGAATTTTACCTTTTATTTAAATATACATTTTATTTGAATTCACTTTCTAAAATAGGCAATTTCCTGTTATTATATGGAGGTGTTTCAAAAAATGAAGAAATGAAAACGCATTTATATTGTGAATTCTTCATCCTGTTTTAGCGATCGGTAATCTTCTACTCTATTAGTGGGGCATTACCGATCGTTAGAACGATATGTAATTATATTGGTATAGGAAATCGAAGGGAGTCTTGTAATGGACATTTTATTAGCGCTTCTTCCTGCAATTGCATGGGGAAACATCTTATTAGTAAGCGTAAAAATGGGCGGTGGTGCATATAGCCAAACGGTAGGTATGACAATCGGTGCTCTATTCTTCGCAACAATTATGTATGTATTTACTCAACCAGCTTTAACAATGACAGTCTTGATTGTTGGTTTTATTTCAGGTTTATTCTGGGCTTTAGGACAAGTAAACCAATTAAAAACAGTTGAAAAACTAGGTGTTTCAACTACCGTAACAATTTCTACTGGTATGCAACTTGTTGCAACTTCTATCTTTGGGGTTATCGCTTTCCGTGAGTGGACTACTACAACAACGATTGTTCTGGGAACGATTGCAATCCTATTAATCGTAGTTGGTGTTGTATTCACATCACTAGATGACAAAGAAAATGCACAGCCACCAGGACAATTGAAAAAAGGACTTCTTACTTTAATTGTTTCTACTTTCGGCTACCTTGTATATGTAATTATTATTCGTTGGTATAATATCGATGGTTGGTCTGCTATTTTACCACAAGCAGTTGGTATGTTTGTTGGTGCGGTTGTATTGACATCTAAACATAAACCATTTAACAAATATGCAATCCGTAATGCTTTATCTGGTTTACTATGGGGAACTGGAAACTTATTCTTACTTCTTTCATTACCACGTGTCGGAGTAGCAACAAGCTTCCCATTATCTCAAACTGGAATCGTTATCTCAACATTCGGTGCGATTGTCTTCTTAGGTGAAAAGAAAACAAAACGTCAATTAATCTTTATTGCACTAGGTAGTGTTTTAATTATCGGCGGCGCTGTATTGTTAGGTATGACAAAAGCATAATCTGATAATCTATTAATAAACCCCTGAAGCATATGTGCTTCAGGGGTTTTTCTCTGCCAATTGTTTTCTAAATATAATTATTTACATGCCCCTGTCTTTTATAGTTGCTCTTCCACTCTAGTAAACCAGCTACACATATAAAGAGATTAATAATAGCTAATATTAGCATGACGTATAAACCTGTGGAAATATAAATCACAATGCTAACCACGTTATATACAATCCATAAATACCAGTTTTCTAAAATTTTTCGACTTAGCATAAATTGAGCTACTAATCCTAGTACAGCATTTAAAGCATCTAAATATGGACTAGTTGATTCTAGATAACGGATTTGATAATAGCCCCAACCAATCCAAGCAACTAACATAAAGATTATATAAATAGCCCACCCTTTTACACCTAAACGAACTGTTGCTTTTACCTCGTCCTCCCCACTACGTGCAATCCAATAATACCAACCATATACATTAAATATAAATTGAAAGGCTGCCAATACTGCCATTGCATATAAACCTTGTGTAATGAAAATATACAGAAATATCGCAACTGTAATCATGCCAAACAAAAAGTTAGATACCCTTTCCCTCGCTAATAACCAAACATTAATAATCCCCATAACCGATGCAAAAATTTCAATATAACTCGATTGAATATAAAATCCAACCAATACGCAAATAATACTAGAAATGAATAAAAAAAGTGGACTTCTGACCATGATCATCTCTCCCCAGATGTATAATAAATTCCCTATCAACAGTATAAGGAATAGCTCTTCCCTTTACCATGAATTTCCTCATTTTCATTATCCATTCCATCTAAGATAAGTCTTTTCTTTTTACAAAATTCCCTTAAAAATGGTATCGTTTTTTATAACATATCTCCACTAGAAAGGAATAAAGGATATGCTAACTAAACATCGAATTCTATTTATTGGTGCTGGTCGTATGGCAGAAGCTATATTTTCCGGATTACTTAAAACAAGCAAAGAATATATCGAAGAAATTATCGTTTCTAACCGAAGCAACGTAGAAAAGCTAGAACAATTACGAGCGCGATATAATGTGTCTACTACAACAGATTGGAAGCAGCATGTTACATCTGTTGATACGATTGTTTTAGCAATGCCACCTTCTGCACATGAAGAATTATTAGCAGAATTATCTCCGTTACTATCGAATCAACTTGTCGTAACGGTAGCCGCTGGCATTGGCCCATCATATTTAGAAGAAAGACTTCCCGGGGGAACACCTGTCGCTTGGATTATGCCAAATACAGCTGCCGAAATTGGAAAGTCTATCTCCTTATATACAATGGGACGATCAGTAAACGAGATGCATCAAGAAACCCTGCAACTGCTTTTAAGAGGTATTGGTACTTCGCAACTTTGCACTGAAGAGGAAGTTCATCAGCTTACTGCAGTTACTGGAAGTGCACCTGCTTTCCTTTATTACTTTGCTGAAAGCTTAATTGAAGCAACAAAAAGTTATGGAGTCGATGAAGCAACCGCAAAACACCTTGTCATTCAAATGATTTCCGGCTCTACTTCTATGCTTGAACAAACGCAAGATCCAGCTAACCTCCGCGAACAAGTAACAACACCAGGCGGTTCCACAGCTGAGGGTCTCAAAGCTTTATATGAATATAATTTTTCAGAGGCAATTCAAAAAGCAGTAGAAGCAACAAACAAAAAAGCTAGGGGGAAATAATATGAATTTAACAAGTTTAAAAGACTATACAACATTACATAACGGTGTAAAAATGCCTTGGTTCGGTTTAGGTGTTTTTAAAGTAGAAGATGGTTCAGAAGTAATTGAATCTGTAAAAGCAGCAATTAAAAATGGCTACCGCAGCATCGATACTGCAGCAATTTATCAAAACGAAGAAGGCGTTGGACAAGCGATCCGTGAATCAGGTGTTGCACGTGAAGAATTATTTATCACATCAAAAGTATGGAATAGCGATCAAGGGTATGAAACAACACTTCAAGCATTTGAAACTACATTAGAGAAATTAGGCCTAGAATATTTAGATTTATACTTAGTACATTGGCCTGTAAAAGGGAAATATACTGAATCATGGAAAGCATTAGAAAAGCTTTATAAAGACGGCCGTGTTCGCGCTATCGGTGTGAGTAATTTCCATATTCACCACTTACAAGACGTACTTGAAATTGCTGAAATTAAGCCAATGATCAACCAAGTGGAATATCACCCACGTTTAGCACAAGAAGAGCTGCATACTTTCTGTAAAGAACATAACATCCAACTTGAAGCTTGGTCACCATTAATGCAAGGTCAACTGCTAGACAACCCAACATTACAAGACATTGCAACAAAATATAATAAATCAACTGCACAAGTTATTTTACGCTGGGATCTACAAAACGAAGTTGTAACAATCCCTAAATCTATTAAAGAACATCGCATTATTGAAAATGCAAATATATTCGATTTTGAATTAAGTGCTGATGACATGAAAGCAATTCAAGCTCTAAATGAAGATCGTCGCGTTGGTCCAGATCCAGATAACTTTAACTTCTAATAGAAAAACCACTGCCATATGCAGTGGTTTTTCTTTCCTAAGAAAACTGAAAATTTAAACTATATTTCATTCGGTTGACACTTCATTATCCAAGGTGTAAGATTTTGAATTATCAAAGAAACACAAAAATTAATAAAGTTTATTCGTTTACTCATTGTATCAAGAGAGGTGGAGGGACTGGCCCTTTGAAACCTCGGCAGCAGGTTCATTTTGAATACTGTGCCACTTCCTGCAAGCTTTGTGCTTGAAAGATAGAATGAGGGACTACGTTTATATACGGGTGCATAACTTGTACGTAAAAATCCCTCTTTCTCAATACGAAAAGAGGGATTTTTTATTTTTCATTTCCCTCATCATCATCCAAACTTAATTATTTAGGAGGAAAATCAAATGAAAAAGAAGTTTGTACCCGGTATTGCATCAGTTGTAGGAGTAAGTATTTTATTAACTGGTTGCGGTAGTTATAAAAACGAAGCAAGCGGAGCAAATGCAAAAGACGAGGCGCCTAGTAAACAGGTTTTAAACTTATCTTCACCTACTGAAATACGAACAATGGATACAGCTCGTGCTACAGATACTGATTCTGGTCAAGTAATGAGAAACGTATTTGAAGGTTTGTATAATCTTGGTGAAGGTAACAAACCTGTCCCTGGTGTTGCAAAATCTCATGAAGTAAGTGGCGATAAGACGAAATACACATTCCATTTACGAGATTCAAAATGGTCAAACGGCACTCCTGTTACCGCGAAAGATTTTGTCTTCGCTTGGCAAAGAGCTGTCGATCCAGCAACAGCCTCTGAATATGCATTTCTATTCTTTGATATTAAAAACGCAACAAAAATTAACAACAAAGAACTTCCAGCCGAACAACTTGGTGTAAAAGCAATTGATGACCATACGTTTGAGGTAGAATTAGAGCGTCCTGTTCCGTATTTTATTAGCTTAACAGCGTTCCCAACATTTCTACCAATTAACGAGGAATTCTTTAAAGCACAAGGTGATAAGTATGCTTTAGAAGACAATACAATTTTGTATAACGGAGCTTTTACACTAAGCGATTGGAAGCACGAACAAAGCTTTAAATTCAAGAAAAACCCTACCTATTGGGATAAAGATACTGTCAAACTGGAAGAAATCAATTTTAACGTCGTAAAAGAAAAATCTACAGAAGTAAATTTATTCGAATCAAAACAATTAGATCGTATCAAACTAACATCTGACTTCGTTGATAAATATAAAAAGGATGCTAACTTTAAAGAACGGCCAAACGTAGGGGTACAGTTTCTACGTATGAATCAACAAAACAAAGTACTTCAAAACGTTTCTGCACGCCAAGCAATCGATCAAACAATTGATCGAAAATCCTTTGTAAATACGTTATTAAATGATGGCTCTACACCAACCTCTAGTCTCGTGCCAAAAAACTTTGCAAAAGGACCTGACGGAACAGACTTCCGCGTTGCAAACGGCGATTTAACAAAGGTTGATACAAAATCGGCACAAGAATTATGGAAAAAGGCAAAACAAGAACTTGGATCTGAAAAAATAACATTAGAATTATTAACAAGTGATGGTGACCTTGAGAAGAAAACTGGTGAATTCTTAAAAGGACAACTAGAAAAGAATTTAGATGGCTTAACAGTAAATATAAAACCGCAACCGCGTAAGCAACAAGTTTCGCTTTTATTAAAAGGAGACTACGAAATCGGAATCGATGGCTGGAGCCCTGATTTTGCAGATCCAATTACATTCCTTGAGCTATTTACAACGAATAACCCTTATAACTTAGATCATTACTCTAATAAGGAGTTCGATGAAACAATAGCAAAAGTGAAAACAACTTTAGCTGGTGATGAAAAAGCTCGCTGGGAAGCATTACTAGCATCCGAGAAAATATTATTTAAAGACTCTGTTATCGCTCCTCTTTACCAAAAGGGCGAATCTTATTTAGAACGTTCTTATGTGAAAGGAATTGTGCAAGTAGACTTTGCAGGTCAATTAAACTTCAAATGGGCAAAAATTGAAAAATAAATTGTAACTTTGACCAACGTTATTCCACCATACTAATTATTTTTTCACAAAACGCATTAAAAGTAGATTCCTTAATACATAAGAATCTACTTTTTCAATATATTATTTCAAGAAATTAACATTCTATTTTTATTATTGACATATAGTTCTTTCCAGTGTTAATATTCTAAATAATCAAAGAAACGAAATATTTCACCACCAAAATATAACGTCTCCTATGTTGAAATATATAACAATAGATTATAGTTCAACATGTATATACATATAGAACACCTGATTACCTACATGCACATATCTATAATAGGTTTTCTCTTCTTCTATAGATACACTTCAAGACATGGACATTATGACGTTACGAACAACACATTTAGGGAGGAACGAACAATGAAGAAAAAAGTTGTACCTGTTGTTGCATCTGTTTTAGGGGCAAGTCTATTACTAACTGCTTGCGGGGGAAATAAAGATCATGCAAGCGGAGCGAAAGCAAATGATAAAGCACCTGATAAACAGGCAATTAACTTATCATTCGCTTCAGAAATTCCAACAATGGATGTTGCAAAAGCAACGGATGCGGAATCCATGAACGTAATGCGAAATGTTTTTGAAGGTTTATATGCAATGGGAGAAGATAATAAACCGATTCCTGGTGTTGCTGAGTCGGTTGACGTTAGTCCCGATAAAACAAAATATACATTCCACCTGCGCGATTCAAAATGGTCAAATGGTACTCCTGTTACAGCAAAGGACTTTGTCTTTGCTTGGCAACGTGCCGTAAATCCTGATACAGCAGCTGAATATGCATTCTTATTCTTCGATATACAGAATGCGAAACAAATAAGCCAGAAACAATTGCCCATTGATCAACTAGGTGTCAAAGCTCTTGATGATAAAACGTTAGAAGTACAACTAGACCGTCCTGTTCCCTACTTCTTAAGCTTGACGACATTCTCAACATTCTTACCAATTAATGAAGATTACTTAAAATCTCAGGGCGATAAATATGGTTTAGAAACAAATCATTTAATTTACAACGGTGCTTTCACATTAGATAACTGGAAACACGAGCAAAGCTTCCAATTGAAGAAGAACCCTAACTATTGGGATGCTAAAACTGTAAAATTAGAAGAAATCAACTTCAATGTCGTTAAAGATAAGTCTACAGAAGTTAACTTATATGATTCAGGACAAATTGATCGTGTTGCTTTAACTGCAGAGTTTGTTGATAAATATAAGGGCGATCCAAACTTCAAAGACCGCGCTGAAGTTGGTATTCAATTCTTACGACTCAATCAAAAAAATGAAACATTAAAAAATCAACATGCACGCCTTGCTATTAACGGAGCAATGAATAAAAAAGCATACGTAGAAACAATTTTAAATAATGGTGCTGTTCCAGCTGAAGGAATGGTTCCTGCAAAATTCGCGAAAAGCCCAGAAGGCACTGACTTCCGTAAAGAAAATGGAAACCTAGTCAAAGACGATGTGAAAACAGCAAAAGAAAACTGGAAAAAGGCGAAACAAGAACTTGGTACTGACAAAGTAACAATCGAACTATTAACAAGTGATAATGCTTTAGCTAAAAAGACTGGTGAATATTTAAAAGGTGAACTAGAAAAGAATCTAGATGGATTAACAGTGACGTTAAAACCACAGCCACGTAAACAACAGTTAAAACTACTATTAAGTGGTGACTATGAAATCGGGATTGATGGCTGGGGCCCTGACTTCGCTGATCCAATTACATTCTTAGATTTATTTACAACAGATAGTGCTTATAACTTCGATAAATACTCTAACAAAGAGTACGATGAGCTCATTCATAAAGTGAAAACAGATTTAGCTGGCGATGAAAAAGCACGCTTTGAAGCAATGAAACAAGCTGAAAAAATTCTATTACAAGACGGCGCTGTCGCTCCTTTATACCAACAAGGTCGCTCTTACTTACAACGCTCTTTCATTAAAGGACTTGTAACAACTGACTTCGGCGGTGAATTTAACTACAAGTGGACAGAAGTTGCGAAATAATAAAGTAAAAAGGTATCCCAAGAAGGATACCTTTTTTACTTTATACTTCTTTAACGACAGGATTTCTTTCCTTTACCATTCCTTTTATACCTATGGTAATTCCTGCTACCCATTTTGTAACTAGTACAATAAGTAATAATACAATAGTATTTCTCCCCCAATTAACTTCACAAAATATTATTGTATGATAACCTTCTGTTACGGAAAATACCCCTAATCTAGTGATAAATATTTGCGGATCAATAATACGAAGGCAAACAAAACGATTATCAATTCTCTTCATAGCTCTCTTTTTGCATTGAACTAAAACTCATAATAAATATAACGATAAATATCAAATATGTTCTCCATGTCAAAGAAGGTATATGCCCCGACCAAAGATAGCTAATTAAATAGTTAATTCCCATAATACAAGACGCTATTACTAAACTAATACTTATTAGTTTTACATATTTGAGCATGTCTTTTCTCCTTATTTTTTACTTTTCTATCTCTTCAAATTGCAGATTTACCGGCTCTTCTAGAAGTGTTTCATAAAAATTTTCAGTCAAATCTGTTGAAGGGATTTTTTCATCCACTTCATCAAATCGAATACTATCTAGCCAGACACAACCTTCTCCCGATAATAAAACACCAAATGCAATACCAAGCGCTTCTTCTTTTATATCTAATACAACGGAGTACGATTGCCAGTTATTTGTATTTTTAATGGGGCGATTTTGCATGTTATCCATAGCGAGCGGTTCTGTATCTTTTCCGTCTACTCGCATCCACAATCCTGCCCAATCTCTTACGTTTTCACTCTTAATGAATGCTGTTAAACGTAATCTTTTACCTACATATTTATCTGCTCGGAACATTTGCATTAATGTCGCAAACCCTCCGTGCGTAACATTCTCTTTTGCTTTTATATATGCAGCTACTTTTCCTTGATGGGCAACTTCATAATCTAAACCCATCTCATATTCAGCAGGATGACTTCCACTTAAGATCCATCCTTTCGGTATACCTTTTTGCATTGAAACACCCTCTCTTTCTATATAAAATGACTGGAAGTACTTTCGATATTTCTTTGGTGGTAATTGAAACATTCTTTTAAAAGCTCTAGTAAATGCCTCTTGTGAGGAAAAACCGTATTGCACTGCAATATCAATAACAGTTCTCTCAGTTGACACTAAAACTTGCGCAGCATGAGTTAACCTTCTCTTTCGAATATAATCCGTTACACTCATCCCAACATAACTTTGAAAAATACGATGAAAATGGTACATCGATACGGCACTGTGAGATGCCACTTTTTCTGTTGTAAGCTCCTCATCTAAATGATCCTCTATATATTTAATCGCTTTTTTTATCATCTCTTTATATTCTTCATGCATTTTAGTACCTCCTCACAACTTCAATTTACCATATACATACAAATTGTTTTTGATTTAAATTGCGGATTAGCCCATGTGGCTACAGGATAATAATTTATTTTCAGCACATACATAATTACATGATTTTGGGAAAAACTTGTATAGAACGAATTTACATAAGGAGGAATTTATAATGAGAATTTTACTATCAGTTTTATTAGCTCTTATGCTAGTACCTGCATTAACAGGATGTAAAGCTCCTGCAAAAGAAGACACAACTTCTAATAAAAAGACTACAGAAGAGGCAAAAAATGAAGCTCCTGCTGATTTAAAATTAAACTTCAATGAATTTGATTTAAAAGCAGACTACCAAGATACAAAGAAAGACTACGAAGCAGACTATAAAAATGTAGCAGCTGATAAAAAAATGGAAGCAAAAATTGAAGATCATAAAGCAGATGTAAAATTAACAGGAGACGAGGCTATCACAAAATTAAGCCCTCTTCTACAAGAATTAAAATTTGATAAGGATACTCCTGATCAAGAAGTAATCGATCAAGTAGTGAACGTGTTCAAACTTGATAAAGACTACCAAAAATTTGATTTAGAAGTTGTCTTCTCTGATGGAACGAAAAAAGAATATAAAAGAGAAATAAAATAAAGAAGTAGGCGATTGCCTACTTCTTTATTTTTGCATATCTTAAATCTGGTTTAGATCCAACATAATATTGAAGTCCAGATACTGATTCTTTTTGTAAATAAGAATCAGAAGGGAATATAACCGGAATTAATGGTGAATCTGTAAACATAATATCTTCTGCTTTATGCAATAAGTCAAAGCGCTTATCTTCATCTTGTTCAACTTCCGCTTCTTTTACTAAAGCATCAAATTCTTTATTATGCCATTTTGCATAGTTATTCGGACCATCACCTGCATATAAATCTAGTTTAGTAATTGGATCTAATAAAGAGCCGCCCCATCCCATATAAGCTAATTGGAAATCACTTTGCTTGTATGTGTCGATGTAACTCTTCCACTCTTTATTTTCTAATTTAATATCTACACCAAGGTTTTTCTTAAACATTTCTTGCATTGCTTCTGCTACTTTTTTATGTTGTGTATCTGTAGTGAATTTTAATGTTACTTCAGGTAATGTAGACCAGCCTTGTTCTTTCATACCTTCTTCTAATAATTTTTTCGCTTCTGCTGGATCAAATTTAACGTAACCACCTTTTTCTTTACGGAAATCACGGCCACTTTGTGTTTTTGCTCCTTCTGGAACGAATGCATTTGCTTCTTGTGCATTATTCTTATACAGTTTTTCGACGATGAACTTACGATCAACTGCTAATGAGAATGCTTTACGCACTTTCGCATTTGTGAATGGCTCTTTTTCTACGTTAAACGAATAAATATAAGATGAGAATCCTGCAACACGCTTATATTCTTTATTTCCTTTTTCTTTCTCAATCATTTCTTGTGGTAAACCACTTAGTAAATCTAATTCTTTTGATTTATATAATTGGTACGCTGTTTTAGAATCTGGAATAATACGAAACTCAATTTCTTTTAATGTTACTTTTTTATCATAGTATTCTTTATTTTTTTGTACTGTAATAGCCTGATTATGCTTCCATTCTTTTAACGTGAATGGTCCGTTCGTAATTAACTCTTTTGGATCTGTTTTTAACTTATTATTATCATCAATTGATTTTTTAGATAATGGAATGAATAATGAGCTTGCTAATTTTTGTTTAATAGAAGACACCGGGTGCTCAAGTGTTACCTTTAATGTTTGAGGATCAACAACTTGAATACCAACCTGTCCCTCTTCACCTTTTCCTGTATTGTATGCCTCTGCCCCTTTAATAAAATACATTTCTGTCGCATTCATAGAACCCGTTTTCGGATTTAATAATCGCTTCCATGCAAATTCAAAATCATTTACTGTAATAGCAGAACCATCTGACCATTTAATATCTTTCTTTAAATGAATTGTATACTCAGTTCCATCAGCATTTACTTCTTCTTTCTCTGCTAATTCATTTTGATATTTCCCATCACTATCTTGCGTATATAGACTTGAGAATAAATGTCCAATTACATAACCTGACGTGCTATCTGTTGCAATAGCGGAATCAAGTGTATATGGATCGCTACCAATATTCGTTACTAATCGGTCTCCTTCTCCCTTACCAGCACTTGCCTTTTGCGTCTCTTTCTTACCGCAAGCGACAGAAGTAATTGCTAATACGGTCATAATGACAAACAGTAAAAACTTCTTCATCTTACATTCCCCTTTACCCTGAAATTTTTGGTGTTGATGCTAATAATGTTTTTGTATAAGAATGTTGTGGATTACGAAATACTTCGTCCGTATTTCCAAATTCAACAAGTTCTCCTTTATATAAGACAGCCACTTTTTCACATAAATAGTGAACCATCGGTAAATCGTGCGCGATAAATAAATATGTATAACCTTGTTCTTTTTG
Source organism: Bacillus thuringiensis (assembly GCF_022095615.2). Taxonomy (NCBI): domain Bacteria; kingdom Bacillati; phylum Bacillota; class Bacilli; order Caryophanales; family Bacillaceae; genus Bacillus; species Bacillus thuringiensis. The sequence continues at coordinate 187,788 of NZ_CP155559.1, read as the reverse complement.
AATCTTTTGCAGCAGATGTACAATTTGAATTTGCAATGAAACATCTAATGCTGAAATTGGTTCATCAAGAATCAATACTTCTGGCTCACATAATAAGGCTCTTGCAATAGCGATACGTTGACGTTGCCCTCCACTAAATTCATGCGGGTAACGATCAATATATCGTCTATCTAATCCAACACGCTCTAGCGCATCACCTGCGACTTTATCTTTCAACCTCTTATCACCTAAACCGAATGAAATATAGCCTTCTGTTACAATATCGCGTACTTTCCAGCGCGGATTTAATGCAGCTGTTGAATCTTGAAAAATGAACTGTACTTTCTGTAAGAAATCACGCTTATGAGCTGCCTTCAACTTATGGACAACTTGACCGTTATAATCAATTTCACCAGACGTTGGTTTCTCAATCCCAGCTATGAGCTTACCAAGTGTTGTCTTTCCTGAACCACTTTCCCCAATAATGCCAAGCGTTGTTCCTTTCGGAATAGAAAGTGTTATATCTTTTAACGCTGCGATTTCTTTATCTTTACTTCCATATGTTTTCCTTACTTGCTTTACAGTAATTAAATCTGTCGTCATGAGGCATTCACCTTCTCTTTTGATTTCGCTTGGTTATGCTCAAGAACATGCTGCCAGCAATGTGAACTATGCTCCTCAGAATATGTTGTTCTCTCTGGGAAGCGATGAATACATTCCTTGATCGCTACTGGGCAACGATTCACAAAAGGACAACCAAAGCTATTTAATGTTTCAATAGAGGGTGTCGTTCCTTCTATTGCACGTAATATTTTTTCGGAATCATCCATATTCGGAATTGCTTGTAATAAGCTTTTCGTATATGGATGTTTAGGAGAACCTATTACTTCCTGTATCGTTCCTTTTTCAACAACACGCCCCCCGTACATAACAACCACTCGGTCAGCTACTTCACGTACAAGTGCCAAATCATGTGTAATTAATAAAATACTCGTATTTTGGTTTTCTTTCCGCTCTTTTAATAACCCCATAATTTGCTTTTGAATCGTTACATCTAACGCTGTTGTTGGCTCGTCTGCAATAACAAGTCTTGAATGACAAGCAAACGCAATTGCTAAACAAATACGCTGCCTCATGCCTCCGCTTAATTGATGTGGGTACTGTTCAAAGCGTTTCTCTGCTTCATGTATCCCTAAATCATTTAATAAGTTAATTGCAATTTCTTTTGCTTCTTTTTTCGATTTTTTCTCATGTTGCAAAATTACTTCTGTAATTTGTCTTCCTACTTTCATCGTTGGGTTTAAAGATGAAAGTGGATCTTGAAAGATAAAGGAAATATCTTTCCCGCGAATTTGATTCCATTCTGATTCTTGTAAATTCGTTAATTCTTTTGATTGGAAAGACACATTTCCATCTTCGATATGAATGGATTCTTGATTTAAGCCGATAATAGATTGTGCTGTAACGCTTTTTCCTGAACCACTTTCTCCTACAAGCGCAACTATTTCACCTTCGTTAATAGAAAAGGAAACATGCTTCACAATCGCTTGCTTACTAGTCTCTTTTTCAACGGCTAACGTTACGTTTTCTAAAGATAAGATTTGTGCCATGTTTTTTCTCCTTTCGATTCCGTTTCACGATTTTTGGATCAATTGCATCTTGCAAACCATCACCAATCGCATTAAATGCGAACATAATAAGTGCAATCATGATTGCCGGGAAGAATAGTTGCCACCACTCTCCGCTTAGTAATGTCCCGAGCGCATCGTTCGTCATCGTTCCCCAACTCGCTGCTGGTGATTGCACTCCAAGGCCAATAAAGCTTAAAAATGATTCTGAGAAAATAGCTGCTGGAATTGTAAATGATAAATTTACGATAATAATACCTGTTAAGTTCGGAATTAAATGCCCATATATAATTTTCATATGAGATGTGCCTAATCGTTCTGCCGCAATAACAAACTCTCTTTGTTTTAAAGACAAGACTTGAGCTCTAATGAGACGTGCCATTCCAATCCATCCTGTTAATGCAAGAGCGATAATGATGGTAAAAAGACCTGGTTTCATAACGATTAATAGTAAAATAACAATTAACAAATATGGGATACCATATAACACTTCAATCCCTCTTATAATCCACTCATCAATTAACGTTCCAAGGCGACTGCGTCCTCTCACATATCCACTAAAGCCACCGATTAATACACCTAGTCCTATATCAAGAGCTGCTGCTACCAATCCAACCGTTAGTGAAATTTTCCCACCAGCCCATGTACGTGCCCATATGTCTCTACCTAAATCATCTGTTCCAAACCAATGCTCACTACTAGGCGGTAAGTTTGTTGCCTCTTTTACTTGCTCACTCGCAGTAAATGGCGTTAAACTTTCACCAATAAGAGAGAATACAATAATTAGTAATAACGTCACTGATCCTAGAACTGCGATTGGATTTGATATAAACTTACGAATCACTTCCTTTTTTCGGCTAATCGTTTGCTGATCTTTATTTATCGTTAATTCTTTTTTCTCTTCATTCGTTAATAACTGTTTATTAATTTCATAAGCTCCCATTTAAATATCCCCCCTCCTTACGTAATAGAACGAATACGTGGATCCACAATGCGATGAATAATATCTGTAATGAAAATACAAGAAATTAATAATGCACTATAGAAAATCGTTGTTCCCATAATCACCGGATAATCTCGATTGAAAATACTATCTACAAAATATTTTCCTAGACCAGGAATTGAAAAGATTTTTTCAATAACGAAAGTCCCTGTTAGCAGTCCAGCCATTAATGGTCCAACAAATGTAAGTACTGGAACAATCGCATTTCGAAGAGCATGTCTTATAATGATTTTCTTAATTGGTATACCTTTCGCTCTCGCTAGCTTAATATAATCACTCTGCAATACTTCGATCATATTAGAACGAACAAATCTTGTAATAACCGCGATTGGACCTAGCGCCAATGCGAAAGATGGTAATACCGTATGTTCGAATGTTCCCCAAGACGCTACTGGTAAAAGTTCAAATTGGATAGCAAATACTTGTATAAATAATGGTGCTAGAATAAAGCTTGGAATAGATATGCCGAGAATTGCAAGCAAACTCACACCATAATCAATTACTCTCCCGTGATAGAGAGCTGCAAATGTGCCTGCTGCAATCCCAACTAACAATGAAATAATAAGTGCTTGTAGACCGATAATTGCTGATGGACCAAATCCTGTCGTTATAATCTCTGATACGCCTTGCCCTGTCGATTGAACGGATTCACCAAAGTCAAAATGAACTACACCGTCTAAATAAGCAACATATTGATTCCATAACGGTTCATCAAGATGATACTTCGCCCTCATGTTTTGTATCACTTCTTCAGGAAAGATTTTCGCATCTGATGAAAATGGATCTCCCGGAATAATATGCATAATTAAAAATGTCACTGTCGTAATAACCCATAATGTGAAAACCATAACTGATAGTTTTTTAACAACATACACTCTAATAACCCCCTAAACTCATAAATTTACTTTGTTTTATTGACGTATCTTTCCCATTACTCCCTTTTCTCTTCTTAAAATACAAAAAGCCTTGATCTTAAAAAATAAGATCAAGGCTTAATAAACAAAGGCCCATCACTTATCTTTCAAGACTTGCTTGCTGGAATTAGCACGGTGTTCATCTTACAGAACCCGCTGCTGAGGTGTCATAGGGCCAGTCCCTCTACCTCTCTGGATAAGTAAATTGCTATATAATTATTTGGTTCAAATTGTATATTTCGAATTATAATTCTGAAAAAATGAAAAGTCAATCAAATTGGATATATTTAGAAAAATCAGTCTTTAATCCTTTTATCGAAATTATAGTTTTCACTTATAATAAAAAGAAAAGATGTTAAAGGAGTTATATGATGGATCCCTTACTTCTTGCCACTATAGGATTACCATTAACAATCGTCATTCTTGTCATCATCGGGTTCTACACACTCTTCATTAAAAGAAGAAGTATCACCTCTTTTTATACTCCTTTCGATACTATTACAGGACAAACTATTTCCGAATTTCACGAAGAACAGAAGGTATTAGTATCCGAGGATGAAGACGGTGATGGTAAGAAGAAAAAATAACCTTGCCCAGGCAAGGTTATTTTTTCGCTTCTGTTTGAAAACGTTTATAGTATGTCGATGCTGTTGCAAAGTTAATTTCAATATCACGAATCAATGATGAATCTTCTTCTTTAGCTAACTTCTGTAATTTTTTCATCGCTTGTTCCGATTCATCCAGGAAACCAACATATACCTCATGTTCTTTCTCTTTCGACTTTGGTACACGAATTTCTTTACGTATATGATCAATATCCTCTAACATGCTCGTTGTTACCTTTTGCACATCTTCTTTATATGTAGCATTCGTTATTTCCTTACCGCCCTTTTCTTTTGCCACTTCAAATAACTGCAGTGCTTTATTAATTTCTTTATTCATTTTTATATCGTATTTTTCATGTACTGCAAGGTATTCTTTCATCTCTTCTGTTTGTTCAGTAGATTGCTCTACCTTTTCTTTCGGTTCTTTCGTATCTTTATTTCCATTACACCCTGCTAGAAGGAGCATACTTCCCATTACAGCAATACCCAAAACCTTCTTCATCTCTTCTTCTCCTTTTATCTACAGCTATTACTCATTATAGTTTCTTTTATCTCCACTTGTTATTATACCGAGAACATCCTACTTTTTACACTTAAGACGACATCCTAATATATATACCAACATGTTTGTCACAGTATCGTCACTTTATACAAATAACTTTTGCACTGCTTTACTACATCACCTTACAAAACTGTAAGCACACATAAAGAACAAACCATGCTAGACTTACATATGCATAACGCAAACATATGTAAATTTTTAAGGAGAATCATCTATGTACAACACAATGCCTTTTATGGGAGAAGATATTCGTGTCCTTATTCGCGAAAAATCACTTCATATCGAAAATACAGAGAGCCTTCGCCGCGTATTAAAAAAGAAACATGCTCCATTTAAGTTAGCCCAATATTTAAAACAACAACATACAAATCAATTTCATACCGTGCTAAATATATCAGATAAATCATTAACAATCGAAATCATCGGTCATGTCTACATTGGAAACTTCGCAGATATCTTAAAAGAAATCCCACGTATACCGAAAATTGCTCCTATTATCGTTAAAAAGGCGTATAAAATTACCGACCATACCGATATTATCGACTGCGGGGAAAAAGAAGTCGATAGTAATCGCTGGGTGTGGGATAAACTTGCTGTTTTATATGATACGATCATGAATAATATGTATGAGGTATTTCAAAGAAATGAAAAAAAGAACTGATTCAAATATTCCCTCTGAATCAGTTCTTTTTTGTTAAGCCTCTAAATTTTGTCTTTGTTGCAGTTCAAACTGCTTCTCACTTCTTCTGGCCATAAATAGATAACATAACACAGCACCAATTTCACAAAGAGCTATCACAACCCCCATCGGTAATGCGGTGTTGCTTCCACCAATACCTACTAACGGTGCAACAAGTGCTCCTGAAATGAACTGTAATAAACCTAATAAAGCCGATGCCGTTCCTGCAGCCTGTTTCTGATTTCTCATCGCTAACGAGAACCCAGTTGTTGATACAACCCCGACACTTGATACAACAAGGAATAACGAGCATAAAACACCAATTAAACCTATTCCTAGTAAGATTGTCAGTAATAAAGATAGACCACCAATAGCTGCAATAATAATACCGGAAACGAATAATGTTTTCTCATTCACTTTCCCTGCTAAACGGCCCGTAACCTGACTAGCAATAATAATACCGATACCGTTAATCGCAAAGAATAAGCTAAATTGCTGTGGTGATGCTCCGTATATGTTCTGCAACACAAATGGTGAGCCCGAAATGTATGCAAACATCGCCGCCGTTACTAGCCCTTGTGATAATGCATATCCCATAAACAAACGATCCTTTAACAGTTTTCCGTACGTCGCCAATGTCCCTGACAAACCACCTGTTTCTCTTTCTTCAGGAGGTAATGTTTCACGTAATACGAAAGTAGCTGATATTAACATGAATACACTAATTGCTCCAAGAACGATGAAGACACCGCGCCATGTTGTAAACTGTAGCAATTGTCCCCCAATAATCGGTGCCAAAATAGGCGCTGCTCCGTTTACTAACATGAGCAACGAGAAAAACTTCGTCATTTCAGAACCTGAATACATGTCACGTACCATTGCACGTGATATAACAATCCCAGCCGATCCTGAAGCTCCTTGTAAGAAGCGCAATAACACTAAACTCCAAATAGATGGCGCAATAGCACAAAGTAAAGAAGAAGCAACATAAATAATAAGAGCAATAATAAGAGGTTTGCGCCTTCCATAAATATCACTAATTGAACCGACAAATAATTGCCCAACTGAAAGCCCCAGTAAACAAGCTGTCAATGTAAGCTGTGCAAGGGATGCACCTGTTTGCAAATCATCCGTTAATTTCGGTAAAGAAGGCAAATACATATCAATAGATAATGGCCCAATCGCCGTAAGTGTCCCTAGTACAAGAATCATCCATAACCTATTTGTCTTTACAGGTTTATATATTTCGTGATTAACTCCATTCACTTTTTTCGTTCACCCTTTCTTATAAACACTAAATCGTAACAATTATAGTTACAACATAAACATACGTCAAGTATAGTGCATTTTCCTGTTTCATATCGTAAAAAAAAGCGATAGAATTTCTATCGCTTTACTTTTTCAAATTGCTATTTGTAAATTTAGATACGGAAGACATCGCCTCGCCTGTATCTAAATATGTGATTTGAATCGGATCTCCCACTTCTGTAAACATAGCATATGGGAATTTCTTCACAGGTATCATAAATACTTTTTGTTCATTCTCTATCAGTACGTACACAATTGTATTTTCACCTGATTTTTCTTTATATACACGTTGTACAACGCCTTCTTTTTGTGCTTCTTTACCATTTGAAGTCGGTCTAAATGAATCTCCACTTCCGCTCAGCGCATTTTTATAATTCTCAAGTGCTTCTTTTTGCGTCGAACCTGTTGCAAATATTTTCGCATTAGAAGCATAGATAACCGTGTGAGCACGTACTAATCCTCCGTCATCAATAACAGGTACAATCCAAGAAGGTTTACCGTACACGTTATAAATAACCGGCATCGTTCCGTGCCACTTCTCTCTCTTAAAGGAATTATCCACTACTTCTGTAGCAGCCGAACCATCCATAATTCCCTTTACTTCTTTTCCGTTATAGTAATACAACTTACCTGTACGTGCATCAATAAGCGAGTAACCTAGTGCAGAATCTACTCCTTCTTTCGGAGAGGTGAAATCAGTAAAATAATATAACGTTCCATCCTTACCGAAGATTGGTGTAACTCCTTCTTTCGTTCCCCACTCAGTCGGAATCTTCATATCCGTTTGCGAGAATTTTGTATTCCAAAATCCGTGAATATATTTACCGAAATACGTATTTAATGTAGATGCAGTCTCGTGATTTAATACGCCATCAACGAATTTAGGTGCCTTTCCTTTGTCGTATCTTTTCACTTCACCTGTTTGTGCATCTACTACTACAACGCCTTCTACTTCAAATCCAGATCTTCCTGAAATAAATTCACCATACGTCATTGTATAATACGGTTTCCCTTTATCATCCACTTCAAATTTAGGTTTCCCTTTAAAAATTAAATCCGGTTCTGCTTTTCGAACGACACGTTCTAATTTATTACCAAAAAACATGCTTGGCACATATTTCATTTTATAACCAAGGTGCAGTTTCGCTTCCGCATCAGGATTCGTACCTGACATCGTTACGTACCCTGGAATTGTCTCAGCTTTACGCGCTTTAAAAAATCCTGAAACTTCAATTGGTGCTACATATAAGGCCTCGCCATTTACCATTTGTGGCGTTAATTCTCCTAGCTCAAAATAAGCTACTTTCGGAATATCCCCAAATACTTTTTTCATCTTATTCTCCGCTGTCTTTGGCGGCACTGTAAACGGTTGATCATTTTCAGTAAATGGCTCTGAAATATCTTTCTCGATCTTCACAACAGAATCATATTTCGTTTGCGTGATTACTATATCGTGCAAATAACCAAAATAGCCATAACTTGCGAGTAAAACAAACATTAGAAGTCCCTTTAACGTACCTTCTAATTTCCCTATTTGATTTTGTGAAAATAAAACAAGCCCAATTAAAACTGCTACTGCAACGGAATAATGAGTAAGAATCGAATCTGCTCGATCATCGATTAGCCAAAGATATTCGTAGATTGCAATACCTATCCAAAATAAAACAGGAATAACTAAAATGGATGATTTCTTACCCTTTACAACCTTCTCATCCCCTTTCTTATCCACTGCTCGAAGTTTACTACCGCTTCTTGTCCATGGAATCAAAAACAAAGTGAGAATAGCTAAAATTAAAAATTTCATCAAAGGCAATGTCCCCTTTTCTTTTATTTTCCCTTTTAGTATAGCAAATAAAGGGTATTCAGGTAAAAATGGGGATGATTATATTTTTTTACTACTTAATACAATCCCACTCACTACATATAAGATAGATGCAATATAAAAAATGGTGCCAATCGTAAAGAAATCTACTAAATATCCCGTTGCAATAATTGCTAATGCTCCTCCAATCGATGTCCACACATGGTATTTTCCAATCTCATAACCAGCATTTTCTTGCACAACTTTTCGTGCTAACGATGTCTTCTCCGTATTACGCTGCACAGCCCCTAAAATACCCATTACAATTTGAAGAATATATACATGCCATACTTCTGTTGCAATAGGAAAACAAAGCATTAATATAGCCATGGACCAGGCGTATATAATTAATAACTTTCTATCACCTACTCTATCAGAGATTCTTCCAACTAATGGATATACTAGAGCTGAAGTTAAGGAAAATAAACCATACGCCCAACCAAACTGTGAGAAGCTATTCCCAACATTCCGAAGCAATAGAATGTAAAAAGGAAATACCATACTTCCTGCCATCATAATTATGCTTTGTGACGCTACAAATCTTCTATATGTCATTTCGTATACTCCCTATAAAATAAATTCACAAATCTCTCTTCTGGATCTACTTCCTTCTTCTTTTGAAGAAATTCTTCTATACGAGGATATGCCCTCTTTAACTGCTCCTTCGTTGGGTAAGAATAGTACGGTAAATAATAACTACCATTATGCTTTAAAGTAACATCGATCATCTTCCGAATGACATCCTCTGTTTTCCTTATCTCACCCTCTGAGCGTCCCTGATTAATTAAAAGAACCAGCGCAAACATATCATCTTTCGCATAGGATAAAACTGCATTTTCATTCTTTTCCACATAACGAATCGTAATGTTGAGCAAATTCAGCTCTTCTTCGGTTAATGTGTTACGTAAATCATCTATGTATTTTGTGAAAGAATCTACGGGCACAAAGTATTCTTGTAACACTTCTGTCCTATTCGGATTTTCATATTCCATAAAAGCACTATCTGACCTCATAACATTATTTCGCGTCTCATACTTTCCATCTGTACGTTCAAAATAATTTCTTTGTATATCCCAAAACGTATTCTTTCCCCAGTCGCTATAACGCGATAACCCAAGCAAAAATTTCGGTGCAGCTATAATATTTTCTTCCTTTAATTCACTGTACTCTTCCCTCATATTTTGATTTTGTGCCACTGTATAATCTGTCACATACATCTCTTTTAAAAATGAGTTTGGAGCAACAGAAATACGCGCTAAGTGCATACGAACATTTTCATCTTTTTTCACTTTTTCTTTGAAATAAGACGCGTATTCTTTATAATCTAGTACCTTCGTATGCGTTTCATACAATGCATCATCTGTTAACTGTAGCGTCACATCTAAAATCACGCCAAACAATCCGTACCCTCCAATTACATACGGAAACAAATCAGCATTTTCTTCTCTACTTACATTACGCACCGTACCATCTGCCATTAACAACCTAAACGACTCTACTGTATCAATCAATGCTTCATGACGAATATCACGCCCATGTACATTTACACTTAATGAACCACCAACAGTAAAAATGTTTTGAGATTGCATTACTTGAACTGCCAGACCATATGGATTTATTTTCTTCTGAATATCATTCCACGTGACACCGCTTTGAACCGTGATTCGCTTCTTCTTCGGATCAAATTCTAATATTTTATTATATCCTTTCATATCGAGCATCGTACCGTTCGGATAATATGTTTGTCCTCCTTGACTATGTTGCATACCAGCGATAGAAATCTTCTCTCCTGAAACATTTGCATCTCGCACTAATTGTATTAACGAGCGCTCATCTGTAGCACTTTCAACACGTTTTATTTTTGTCGGAAGCAATTTGCCTACATCACTCATAATAGGATGATCAAGTTGTTTTTTATATGTATGTACAGACGTTGCAAGCAAAACGGTATACGCTACAATGACAACTGCTATCTTTCTTTTTTTCAAATGACACTCTCCTTATTAGCAACAAAAAGAGATACCCATTCTTTCAGGTACCTCCCTTAACATTCATTACTTTGCTACTGGTATCTGTATTGGCTCAAACTTTTCGTACGATGTATATTTTGCATTCGTAATAATGTGTGCCTTATCCCTACCATTACTACTCATAATCATATCAATCTTCGCTGATTCATATTTAAAATCTTTTGTAATGATATATTCTCCATCCACTTCTTCTATCTTTGCGTTTTGCGCTTGTAGCATTTTCTTCTGCGTTTCATCCATGCTAGTTAACATACTTTCTGTTTCTTTCCCTTTTAATGTGAACTTCAGTTTGTATTTATCTCCGCTTTTCTCCATCTTCATTTTATCTAACACTACTGCTGGCACTTCTAAATTATCTATAATATCTTGAGTTGCTTTCATCCCACCAGCATTTAATTGCTCCTCTGATACAGATATAACTTCTCCTGTAGCAGGATTTTTCACCTGACCTGCAACTTTACCATCCACAGTATATACTACAATATCCGTACCAGAAACATTCATTTCAGAACGAGAATTCTTTGTCTTTGGCTCTAATTGCATCTTAGCCTTTAATATATCCATCTCTGTTCTCTCAGCTTTTATCCCTACATCATATGTCATCGTTACATGTTCTTCATTTTTAAAAGCTTCGTTCGTTTTCGTGAAAACATCCTTCGCTGCTAATTCCTTTTCTTTTTGAACTGATTCTTTTTTCGGTTCATCCGTCTTTGCTGTTTTCTCATTACTACATCCTGCACCTAACATAACCGCAAATACTAGACTAGAAGTTAAAATAAGTTTTTTCATAATTCCCCCTCCTTCCCCAAAGGATATCATCTATTTCTCTCTGAAATCTATATAATTTTTAATCTCCCTATTTAACTTTATTCCTCTCATAGCAACATTTTTAAAGAACTAGTTAAATATGATGTAATAACAACTCATTTCAGGAGGTCATTATGAAAGCAATAATTTGCACAAAGTATGGACCACCTAATGTTCTCAAACTTCAGGATGTAGCGAAGCCTACTCCCAAAAAGAATGAAGTATTAGTTAGAATTCACGCAACAAGTGTAACGACTGGAGATTGTAGAATGCGCAGCTTTAATAGCCCTCTCTTATTTTGGATTCCTATGCGAATCATATTAGGTTTTAGAAAACCGAGAAAGCCTATACTCGGTGTAGAGTTATCCGGTGAAATCGAAGAAATAGGAACAGATGTAACTCAATTTAAAAAAGGAGATCAAATTTTTGCATTAACAGAGCTTAATGTCGGTGGTTATGCAGAATATACATGTATACATGAAAGTGGATTAATAGCATTAAAACCTACCAATGTAACGTATGAGGAAGCAGCAGTTATTCCCTTTGGCGGAACTTCGGCACTACATTTCCTACGAAAGACCCGTATAAAAAGGGGGCAACAAGTGCTAATATATGGCGCATCTGGATCAGTAGGAACAGCTGCCGTACAACTTGCTAAATATTTCGGTGCAACCGTTACAGCTGTTTGTAGTCATTCAAATTTTGAACTAGTGCAATCTTTAGGAGCTGATAAAGTAATCGATTATACGAAAGAAGATTTTACTAAGCGGGGCGAATACTATGATGTTATATTTGATGCTGTTGGAAAACATAAAAGATCCCTTGGAAAAAAAGCATTAACGCCTACTGGTGTATATGTATCTGTTAATGGCATGATGGCAAAGGTCAGTAAAGAAGATATGTTTCTACTAAAAAAACTAACGGAAACAGAAAATTTAAAACCCGTTATTGATAGAACTTACCGATTAGAAGAAATTGCTGAAGCTCATTTATATGTAGAAAAAGGGCATAAAAAAGGGAACGTTTCGATTACCTTAAAACAAAATATATTCAGAAAATAACATTGACAATTCTTTTTGTAAGATTTACTATTAGTACCATATTAAAAAACTACATACACATACTCTTATCAAGAGTGGCGGAGGGACTGGCCCGATGATGCCCGGCAACCGAGCTTATGACGTATAAGCTAAGGTGCTAATTCCTGCAAAACGAGTTTTCGTTTTGGAAGATAAGAGAGGAACCTATTTTGTCTATTCGGCACCTCTCTTATTTTGAGAGGTGCTTTTTATTTTGTAACGTATATGAAGGGGGACTTATAGATGAAAAAAGTATTATTGAGCATTGTAAGTGGAGCGGTATTATTGCTAGGCGCATGTGGCGCTAATTCTGACAAAGAGGTAAAAGCATTAGATGAGAAAAAGATTACTGTCGGTGTAACAGGTGGACCACATGAACAAATTTTTGAAAAGGTAAAAGAAGTGGCAGCGAAAGATGGGCTCGAAATTGATGTAAAGGTATTTAATGATTATGTAGCACCAAACGTATCCCTAGATGAAAAAAGTCTTGATGTAAATAGCTATCAAACGAAATCTTATTTAGACGTATTTAAAGCTGAACGTAATATGAAATTAACGGAAGTATTTTCAACAGTAACATTCCCTATGGGCGTATATTCTAAAGACATAAAAGATGTAAAAGACTTAAAAGAGGGTGACGCAATCGCTGTACCAAATGATCCAACGAATGAACTTCGAGCTTTAAAACTATTTGAAAAAGCAGGTGTTTTAAAAGTGGATCCAAAGGCTACAGAAAAAGCTACTGCGAAAGATGTAATTGAAAATCCAAAGAATTTAAAGATTGTTGAATTAGAGGCATCTCAATTACCGACACAACTAAGTGAAGTGAAAGCAGCTGCAATTAATACAAACTTTGCATTAGGTGCAAAATTAAGCCCTGCGAAAGATTCTATCTTCCGTGAGGGAAAAGATTCACCATATGTGAACTGGGTCGTTGTTCGTACTGAAAATAAAGATGATGCTGTTGTAAATAAATTAAAGAAAGCCTATCAATCTAAAGAAGTAAAAGAATTTATCGAGAAAAAATTTGATGGTTCAGTTTTACCATCTTGGTAGGAGCTGACGATAATGATTGAATTAAAAAATGTATCCAAAGTATTTACAACAAAAAAAGGGAATGTAGAAGCTCTTAAACCTACTTCCCTTCAAGTAAAAAAGGGCGAAGTATTTGGAATCATTGGATATAGTGGCGCTGGTAAAAGTACATTAATTCGATGTGTAAATTTATTAGAAAAACCAACGACAGGAAATATTATCGTAAACGAGAAAGATTTAACTACACTGTCGACAAAAGAATTAGCAAAAGCGAGACAAAAAATTGGAATGATTTTTCAAGGGTTCAACTTACTTAAAACCGTTACCGTTTATGAAAATATTGCATTACCTTTACGCCTATCGGGGCTTCCCAAAAATGAAATTGAAAAAAGGGTAGAAAAGTATTTACGTATTGTTGATCTTTTTAATCGAAAAGATTCATATCCAAGTGAACTTTCTGGCGGCCAAAAACAACGTGTAGCAATCGCTCGTGCACTATCTCATGAACCTGAAGTGTTATTAAGTGACGAAGCAACGAGTGCTTTAGACCCCGAAACAACTGAATCTATCCTTGATTTGTTATTAAAGATTAATGAAGAAATCGGGATTACAATTTTATTAATTACACATGAAATGAATGTCATCCAGCGTATATGTGACCGAGTTGCTGTTATGGAACATGGAGCAGTAATCGAAAGTGGGACTGTGAAAGATATTTTCACCAATCCACAACATATAACAACGAAGAAATTCGTAAATAGTGCATTTGCAGCTAAAATTCCAGAAGAGGTACAAAAAGAACTACAAAGAACCGGAGAAATCGTAATACTTTCATTTATAGGAAACTCTTCTGGCGAACCAGCATTAGCTATCGCTACAAAACGTTTTCAAGTGTATCCAAATATTTTATCCGGTAATATCACACAGTTAAAACATGAAGCATATGGGAAACTAGTCATTCATATGCAGGGTGAAAAAAATGAAGTAGATCGCGCTTTATCATTCTTACAAGAGCAAGGGATCATCGTAGAAGGAGGTAGAACAGATTATGGGAAACAAGTCCTTTTTGGATGAATGGGGTAAAGTCATATGGGAAGCAACAATCCAAACATTTCAAATGACATCTATTTCACTATTCATCTCTATCCTTATTGCACTGCCACTTGGTGTCACACTTGTTTTAACGAGACCTGGTGGACAGCACGAAAATAAAATCATTTATCCTATTCTTAATACCGTTATTAATATCATTCGCTCTCTTCCATTTATCATTCTACTATTCTTCATTTTACCTTTCACAAAGTTTCTAATGGGAACATCCATTGGTGTACAAGGTGTTATCGTACCACTTGTCGTATTCACGGCTCCTTATATTGCACGATTAATGGAGACAGCTTTATTAGAAGTGGATCGTGGTGTTATTGAAGCGTACCAAGCAATGGGCGTTTCTACTATAAAAATCATTTGGCACGTTATGGTGAAAGAAGCTCGTCCCTCCCTTGTACTTGGCTTAACAATTGCAACGATTGGTTTAATCGGTGCAACAGCAATGGCTGGACTTGTAGGTGCTGGCGGTTTGGGTGATTTAGCGTATCGATTCGGACATTTACGCTACGAACCTGAAGTAATGTATGCAACAGTCTTTATTTTAATTATCCTCGTTCAAGGGTTGCAGTCTTTAGGAAATGGTGTTGCACGAAGATTGAAGAAAGATTAAAAAAGAAGGTATCTCACCAGGGTGAGATACCTTCTTTTTATCCCTCTATTTGTGGGCAGTAAGCCCCCACCTCAAAATTCAGCGGAAGAAAAGAAGTTAGGTGGGGAATCCACTGCCCGTAAAATCCCGATTGGTGAGGGTTAATAATCAGTGGGGGATGCCCCCCACTGATTAAAGTTTCACTTTATCTTTTAAATCCACCCTCTGAATGAATAACTTGTCCCGTAATCCACTCTGCTTCTTCACTTACTAAAAACTTAATAAGTCTTGCTGCATCCTTTGGCTCACCAATTCTGCCAAAAGGAAACATTGGTTTTAATCCTTGCTTTATCTCTTCATTCATCCACCCTGTGCTAGTTGGTCCTGGATTAATTGCATTCACTGTTATTCCTAAATGGGCCACTTCCGCCGATAACGTACTAGTAAGAGCATCAATAGCTCCCTTCGTTGTTGCATATGCCAGTTCTCCTGCCATAGGCCCTTGAAATTGCCCCGAAGTCATATTCACAATTCTACCACCGGATTTCTTATCAAATCCTCGGGCAAATTGACTACTTAACAACGTAGTCGCACGAACATTTACCATGTAATGCTTATCCAGATCTTCAGCAGTCAAATTAGAGAAGTCATTATTTGTAGAATACGCCGCATTATTAATTAATATATGAGGGTAACCCAGTTGTTCAGTAACTTTATTTATAAGCTCTTTCGGTGCATCATTCTGAGTTAAATCTAACTCTATACTCGATACTTTCACACGGTTTTTTAATAACTCTTCTTTTAATTGTATTTGTTCACTTTGATCAACGCCCCAAGGCATCTTTTTATCGTAAGCTGTCCAATATGTAAAAAATATATCGTATCCTACTTCAGCTAATTCTTTACAAATCGCTGCGCCTATACCATCTAAACGACTTACACCTGTAACAACTGCTACTTTATGTTTTAATTGATTCATCATATACTCCTCCAATTTTAAAGGACGCATATTTTATATAAGAGATATGAATTTCCCCACATAAGTATCTATCCTTACAAAGGGGATGTACAAGCCAACTACGCAGTCCTTGCATGATTTACAGATAGCTAAATAACCCCTCACTTATGAGAGAAAAATTCATCTATCTAATTTCTAATCATTACAAGTTCATCCACATATTGAGTCCTTGTCTCCTTTCCATATATCTCTATTTCTATCATACCAATATGATGTAATATTTCAAACGATAAAAAAATACAAACCACCATTCCATTCTAAACTTCTATCCGATTTTATTATATTGAAATATTTAAACAATTAAAACAATCAGAAAAAACACTGGTAAATTTTTACTAACTTTTTTATAATATAACGTGGGGCTAATGTGAGAGTTTAGTTTTACACAAATAGGGGGAAGAAACATGTCAAAAAAATTACTTTCTTTATTTTCTACAATAATTGTAGCAGCTTTTGTAATAACTGGCTGTGGTCAAAGTGATACGACAAATAAAGAACAAAAAGAAAATGCAGCCAAAGAAAACAAAACAGAAAAAACGGATTCAACGAAAGAAAAGAAACCTGAAGAAAAGAAATCCGAAGACAAGAAAACTGAAGATAAAAAGACAGAAAATATCGCTACTAGCTCAGGCGATTATTCTAAACTTATTTCCTACATGGAAAAAGAAACAGGCGGGAAAACAAAAGTTCTTTTTGAAAATAAGGAACCACAAGTTCATAAAGCTGAAGATGTTTCAGTATCAATGAACAGTTATACATTAGTTGAATTAAATGGATTCCATACGGCCTTTAACATTCCATTTAACCGTCAAACAGAGGGCGGAGTCATTCTTGTGAACTATAGCGTAAAAAATAGTTCAGCTAAAGATATTTATTATATGCCAACATTGGACATGTCATTTACTGGTGCGCAGAAAGTATATAGTAACTATAAAGACTTAATTCCAAAAGAAGATCAGCTACCAACTAAGCTTGCTCCGACGAATGATTACTTAGTAAAAGCAGGAGAAACTATTTCTGGTTATATCGCGTATCCATTCGGAAAAGATGATCTAGCAAAAATTTCAAGTCTCTCAACAGTCTCAGTAACAATCCCAACTGCTCAAGCTAATAAAGGAAAATTCGATGCTCCAATCGGAAGCCCTGGAAGCTTTTCATTAAGCTTAAACAAACAAGGTGCTGAAAAGGTTTCAGCAGATAAAACTTTCTACCAAGATAAAGCTACAGCTAATAACATGGGCGATAAAAAAATGTTAAAAGAGAAATCAAGTATTAATAACAGCCAAGAATTAGGCGCTGTTATTGTTACATTAGATGGATACCAATTCACTCAATTCACACCAAATTCCGTCGAAGCTCCACGCTTTGCAAGTTTCAAAAATGGTATTGTTCTATTAACAGTGAATTTTAAGCTTGATAACAAAGATGCTCAAGACGTTTCACTATCTCCTATAAGCTCTACATTGAGAGTGAACGATGGTACACAATATACGATTAACGAAGGTATGCTATTAAATTACGACTATAATGCTGCAGTCAAAACAGGAACGTCTGGGGAATTACTACAAGTATATATTTTAGATCAAGAGCAGTATGAAAAGATCTGGAAAGACAAAAGCTTTGAGATTGAGTTAGGACCTATGAGAAATAAAGAGGCTAAAGATATTTCACAAGGTAAAAAAGTTAAATTTACATTACCTAAATAAATTACTAAATATATAATAGAAAAGGCATATAACATATGATTGTTATATGCCTTTTCTATTTTTATAAAGAACAAAACTTTAATTTAAGTGTATACATTTACCATTACCTATTCGTTGTATAAGTGTAGGGAGGAAAAATGATGGGAAAAGAAAATATATTAACCTCCTACCTTATCAATTTAGGGGAGGAAGTGTTCAAACTACTACTAGTGAAAGGGGCTATCAAAGAAGATGCAGAAGACATCATCCAAAATACTTTCTATAAAGTATACACATTGCTAGATAGCTTAACGGAGGATAACATACGTCCATGGTTTTTCAGAGTCGCATTAAATGAATACATTGACTTGAAGAAAAAAAAAGAGCAACAGAACATCCATTTAACTGAAGAGATTTATTCAAAATTACAATATACAGACCGAGAATTGGATGCTGTTTTAAATAAACATGAGATTTTCTATCTATTAAAAGATATAAAACTAGAATATAAAGAAGCTTTCTTTTTAAAGTATTATTACGATTTTACATATGAGGAAATCGCCCTAATACTAGATATTCAAGTAAACAGCGTCAAACAAAAGTTACATCGTGCACGTAAGACCATTCATTCTAAAGTAGGAGGAAAAAATTAATGGATACTTCTTTAAAAAATGCGTTGAAAAAAGCTAAAAGGAAACAGTTACTTAAAATCATCTTTACTTCTATTATCGTTGTAATCATGCTAATCCCTATCATTTATAAAGTGGGCAATTACTTCGCAGCGAAAGGCTCTATGAGGCTTCACGAACAACTCTTTTTACATAACGCAATTGCAGAGCCGAATGTACAAATTGATTCTCAAGTAACGAGTAGTTCATCTATGTTTGGCGGCAATATTACATCAAATCGTTCTAAAAATATTAATGGTTACGTAGTGCGATGGAATACACTGACAAGCCCTTACGATTGGTTTCGCTCTAACATCGATTACAATGAGTTAATACCAGGAACTCATTGGGGTAGGTCTAATACAGAGTCTTATAATTACGATAAACAAACGAAAAATAAAGTTGCTACATTTTATAATCCGGCCATCAAGGAATATTACGATGGAGTCAAAAATGAATTAAGTGCAGTTTCCAAAATGGAAAACTATGTTGCGGAAGTCGCTATCTCTTTCAATCAACCTTATACATTAAAAGAAATTCAAACAAAAATACCAGATAACTTAAATATCGTATGGCTATATATGGTCTCACCCATTAGAGATGAAAGCGGAGGACCTGCCGGTATGCCAGTTTACGGATTTGAGCCAGGAACCCCTCCCGAAGAATCGTACAAAGGTTTCTTTGATTCCCTTAAACAATACAATGATGGGTATGACAAGGACATTCAAAAATTTTTAAAATCAAACGAAAATAAACCATTCGATCAAGTGAAAATTTTAGGTGTTATGCTAACAGGAAAAACGGAAAACTTTAAGGCATTAGAAAACCAAGACTTTATTCGCGGTGCTTCTGTAGGGGTGACTGCGCAAGTTGTTCCTTATATAAAACCGGAGAAATAATAAGGAGCGCCCAAATAAACTTAAAGAACGTACATGAATCTGTTTACTACGGGAGTTATCCAATACAATAGATAGCTCCCATCCCTCATTTATTGCTCAACTTTCAAAAATAAACTTCACAATATTTTATGTGCAATTTTATAAATAAAAAACCAAGAATTTGTTCACATTATATCCATTGTGAATCTTCTCACAATGGATATATAATAAACTTGTAAATACAATATTGGAGGGATTTCAATGGTTATCAATTTTTTAAGAACTGATAAACGTGCTACTTTCATATTATTACTTTTACGGCTTTACATAGGATATGCATGGCTCACTGCTGGGATAGGTAAAGTTTTCGGACAATCCTTTGACGCAAGTGGTTTTCTAAAAGGCGCTATCGCTCAGGCGTCAGGTGATCACCCTGCTGTACAAGTTTGGTGGGCAGATTTCCTTCAACACTTTGTTCTTCCAAATGCAGATCTATTTAGCTTTTTAGTTCAATGGGGCGAAGTTTTAGTAGGTCTAGGTTTGATTTTAGGCGGATTAACAAAAACAGCTGCATTTTTCGGAATCATAATGAACCTTTCATTTTTATTAAGCGGAACTGTTAGTGTAAATCCAAACCTGCTTATTTTAACTATGTTCATTTTAGTTGCAGGACAGAATGCTGGACGTATTGGATTAGATGGCTATGTTTTCCCTAAACTTTTCCGTAAAAACAACCATGAAACATATAAATTAAGTAAAACTGCGTAGTAACAGTTTACTTTTAAAATATAAATAAGAAAAAGAGCCTACGTATAGGCTCTTTCTTATTTACTCTAAATCTTATAGTCATTTAAATCTTCTCAGTAATGATTTAAACGCAGTTTACAACAAGCTGACTCAGTTGCACAGCAAAAACACCTGTGCCAATATCCATTATATAGTACTAAAAATCTTTCATACTTTCTCCAAGAATATAGTGTGAAAACCACATCAAATTCTGCTTCATAATGGCCACATGAATTCCTGGCTGATTAGAACTATATGCCATTCCTTTAAATATCATTAATTCTGTATCAACTTCCATATCTCTTAACCCTTGATGTAGCTCATATGCATTTGTAATTGGAATTCTTGCATCTTTTTCCCCATGTTGAATTAAGGTAGGCGTACAAGCTGATTTAATATATGTCATTGCTGATGTTTTCTTATATATCTCTGGATCATTCCATGGAGTATCTCCTAAATACATTCTAATAAAGTAAGGGATATCTGTATGTACATAATGAGTACTCCAGTTAGTAATTCCGCCCCCCACCGAAATAGCTTTAAATCTACTACTAAATGTAGAACAGAAAGCTGATATATATCCCCCATTACTCCATCCCATTACTCCTACTCTATCTTTATCTACAATCCCTTCTTCAACTAGTTTATCCACTCCAGATATCACATCCTCATAGTCAGCAATTCCTTGTTTCCTATGGTTTGCTTTTAAGAATTCATTACCATAACCAGAACTTCCCCTGTAGTTTGGTTCTAAAACGATAAAGCCTTTTTCAACAAACTGTTCAATCGGATACTTCTCATTAAAACAGTCTGAAAATATCGGAAAGGAGGCCCAAGCCGGGCCACCATGGATTACTACTAATAAAGGATATTTTTTATTTGCTTCAAACTCTACAGGGGTTGATAAAACACCCTCTATTTCAAGGCCATCACTACTTTGCCATGAGATGATTTCCCTGTTACTTTTAATCTTGCTTTCGAAAAAGCTATTTTCATTCGTTATTTTTTTATCATCCAAATAGATTTCAAAAGTTTCATTTGTTATAGCCTTATTATAAGCTATATGGTTTCCATCCATTGTTATAAAGGCATCCATTATAAAGCCATCTACTTTGTCACTTAACATTTCCACAGTGCCATCCTCACATAGCAATCCAATACAGTAATTCGTTTTATCCTGCCATCGAATTAAAATTCCTTTAGCTGTCCACTGTAATGGCATAATCGTACTATCAAAATCTGTTAAAGGGACAATTCGTTCTCCAGCATTCAGATCATATATCTCTAATGTACTCTCTTGTATATGGTTTTTATAGTAATCCTTCTCTCTTATGCTTGCTGAGTAACATATTTTGCTGCCCTCAGGAGAAAAACAAACACTCCCTCCCAATAACTTATCTGTATTCATCTTTTGTAGTTCCTTAGATTCAACATCTAATATGTATAGATCACCATTCATATGATCATTTAGGCTTGGTGTAGCCATACATACAACCTTTTTCCCATCATTTGAAATATCAAAATTATGTATATAAAAATCCTTACCATCCGTTAGTTGATAAACACCGTTAATCTCGCGTTCCTCTTTATCATTTTGTATCACTTTTTTTATTTCAATGTAATATAAACAATTGTTCTGGTGTTCCTTACCTACATGTTGAAAATCTCCATATAGTTCCTTACGTTTCTTTATTTCCTCACATTCTTTTGACTGTGCAATATAATAAAAACCTTTACCCGTAGGATCCCATTTGAATGTACTGATCCCTTCTTTCTCATCAGTAATTTGAACCCTATCATAACCATCCATTGACTTAACAAAGATCTGATTTTCCCCATCACCAACAGGGCTAAGGTATGCGATATCCCTAGAATCTGGGGACCATATTGGGCATGTACTATCTATATTCATATTCGTTAATGGATAACTCTGCCCTTTATCTGTTTCATATATCCATACATGATTTCTATATGTATTGCTCTTCCAGTTAGCTGTTCTCTTAACAAACGCTACGTTTTTTCCGTCATCGCTTATATTTGTACTTGATAAGGTCGGTAATGAAATAATCTCTTCTATACTTAAATATGTTTTTTCATTCACTTTCATTAATACCCCCTTGTAATGTCTATAAATCTCTCGTCTCTTTTTGTAGTAATAAAGGAAATTGTTCACGAATACTTAAAATGATAATAGAAAATTCAGATAAATAAAAGTAGTTTTATTCCAAATCCGATAAAATAAAGTGAAACTTTTATTAGTAGTGTTCTGTCCATCTCCCTCTATCCACTTTTCAATTTTAGATATTCTTTTTCGACACAAAAGTACCCCTTTAGATAACATATCTAAAGGGGCACAAATTCATAAATTTATTTTAAAGCCATAACTATATTTATTAACTTATCAATCTCCTACTCAACCGTAACAGACTTAGCTAAGTTACGCGGCTTATCAACATCACACTCGCGGTGAAGTGCTGCGTAGTATGAGATAAGTTGAAATGGAATAACTGCTACTAGCGGTGCTAATGCTTCGTGTACAGCTGGTAATACGAAGCTGTCACCTTCCATTTCTAAGCCTTTCATTGAGATGATACATGGGTTAGCTCCGCGTGCTACTACTTCTTTCACGTTACCACGAATTCCAAGGTTTACGTGCTCTTGTGTAGCAAGTGCGATAACTGGTGTACCGTTTTCGATTAAGGCGATTGTACCGTGTTTTAATTCTCCTCCAGCAAATCCTTCTGCTTGGATGTAAGAAATTTCTTTTAGCTTTAACGCGCCTTCTAAACCTACGTAAAAGTCTACGCTACGTCCGATGAAGAAACAATTACGCGTTGTTGCTAAAAATTGTTTTGCTAATGCGTCCATTTCTTCTTTTTGATCACAAAGTTCTATCATTGCATTTGCTACAAGTCCTAATTCGTGTGTTAAATCGAAATCAAGAACTTCGCCTTTTGCTTTAGCAATGTCCGCAGCTAAAATTGAAAGTACTGCAAGTTGTGCTGTGTAAGCTTTCGTTGATGCAACTGCAATTTCTGGTCCCGCGTATAACGGAAGTGTATAATCAGCTTCACGAGAAAGCGTAGAACCAGGTACGTTTGTAATCGTTAATGCTTTATGACCCATTTCATTTGTTTGTACAAGTACTGCACGGCTATCTGCAGTCTCACCACTTTGTGAAATGTAAATGAAGAATGGTCTTTCTGTTAATAATGGCATGTTATAAGAGAATTCACTTGCTACATGCACTTCAACTGGCATTTTTGCAAACTTCTCGATAAATTGTTTTCCAACAAGACCTGCATGATAACTTGTTCCACATGCAATGATGTAAATACGATCGCTATCTAAAATCGCATTACGAATGTCTTGATTTAATTCAATCTCGCCATTTTCATCTTGATACTTTTGAATTATATTACGGATTACAAGTGGTTGCTCATCGATTTCTTTAAGCATGAAATGAGGGTATGTTCCTTTTTCAATATCACTTGCGTCTAATTCCGCTGTAAACGGTGCACGTTCAATCGTTTCACCTTGTAAGTTTTTAATTGTAATACTTTCTTTCGTTACAATTACGATTTCTTTATCCATTAATTCGATAAATTGATCTGTAACTTGTAACATCGCCATAGCGTCGCTCGCCACAACATTAAAGTTGTCACCAACACCTACTAATAGCGGGCTTTTGTTTTTAGCAACATAAATCATGTTTGGATTTTCAGCATCAAGTAATCCGATTGCATAAGAGCCATGTAAAAGAGATAGCGTATTACGGAACGCTTCTTCTACACTTAATCCTGTGCTCACTTGTTGTTCCATAAGCTGTACGATAATCTCTGTATCAGTTTCACTTACGAACGTTACATCTTGTAAATATTCTTTTTTCACTAATTCATAGTTTTCAATTACACCGTTATGAACTAGTGTAAAGCGTTTTGATGTACTTTGATGCGGATGCGCGTTTACTTTGCTTGGAACACCATGTGTAGCCCAACGTGTGTGACCGATTCCCACGCTTGCTGCTACGTTCACATCTACGATTTCGCGAAGTTTTGCAATACGACCTTTTTCTTTGTATACAACAACACCGTTCTCTGTTTGTACTGCAATACCTGCTGAATCATATCCACGATATTCTAGCTTTTCTAAACCTTTTAATAAAATTTCCTTTGCATCTTGCTCTCCAATAAATCCTACGATTCCACACATGTTTAGTCGCCGTTACAAATGCTTACATTGCTCTGCGAACATGTAACGACATAGTCCGATACCATTTTTATTTATACTAAAAAACGGATTACATATTGCTAGCCCTGTAAGCTTGTAACGGCTTTCACCTTCCTCTCGATTGGGTTTAAGTCCGTATATACTTATACAGCTAGTTTTCATCCGTTCCTTTTCTCTCATCACACTTTCACCTTTGTCCACTAAGTCACCTTAATGATTTAAGTAACAGCTTGCGGTTGTGATGAACAACCGGGAGTCATCCGCCGAAATCTCGATAAACTCCACCTCGTCAACTACACTACTTGTAGTTCTGGCGCTTCTATAATTTACAATATTTCCTTTGAGAAAAAGAACAAGACCATCTTATAACAAACATGGATAAACCGTCAATGAAATTTTTTTCATCGTCTATAAAACATATGAAAAAGGAGCACTTCTTGTGCTCCTTTTCAATAAATTTATCTAATTATTCAGCGCCAACTTCAGCTTTCACAACTTCTACAATGCGATGTACATACGCGTCACAAACTTCTTGTGTTGGTGCTTCTGCCATTACACGAATAAGTGGCTCTGTTCCAGATGGACGAACAAGAATGCGGCCATCACCGTTCATTTCTTCCTCTACAACACGAATAATTTCTTTAATTTTTTCATTTTCTAATGCTAGTTTTTTATCTGTTACACGAACGTTTACTAGTAATTGTGGGAATTTTGTCATCTCACCTGCAAGCTCAGATAATGGTTTTTTCGTCATTTTCATGATGTTTACCAGTTGAAGTGCACTTAACATTCCATCACCAGTTGTAATGTAATCAAGTAAGATAATATGCCCCGATTGTTCTCCACCTAAGTTGTAACCACCACGCTTCATCTCTTCCATTACGTAACGGTCACCAACTGCTGTTTTATCACTTGTGATATTGTTAGCTTCAAGTGCTTTGTAGAAACCTAAGTTACTCATAACAGTTGAAACGACTGTATTATGCTTTAGTTGACCAGTTTCTTTCATGTACTTCGCACAAATAAACATAATTTGATCGCCATCAACGATGTTTCCTTTTTCATCTACAGCAATTAAACGGTCACCATCACCATCAAAGGCAAGACCGATATCAGCGCCTTTGTCTTTTACTAATTTAGCTAATACTTCTGGATGCGTAGAACCTACTCCATCATTAATGTTCATGCCGTTTGGTGAAGTTCCCATTGTTGAAATATCAGCCTCTAAATCCGCGAATAAGTATGGAGCTAAAGAAGACGTAGCACCATGCGCACAATCTAAAGCGATATGTAAACCAGAGAAATCTTCCTCTACAGTTTGTTTAATATATTGTAAATATTTTTGGCCGCCTTCAAAATAATCACTCACTTGTCCAAGATTCGTACCTGTTGGACGTGGTAATTCATCAACTTCTTTGTCTAATAAAGCTTCGATTTCTGCTTCTTGCTCATCTGTTAATTTAAAGCCGTCTGAACCGAAGAATTTGATTCCGTTATCCTCTACTGGATTATGAGATGCAGAAATCATAACACCTGCTTGTGCGTCTAACGCTTTTGTTAAATAAGCAACACCTGGTGTAGAAATAACACCAAGGCGCATTACTTCTGCTCCAGTTGATAATAGACCTGCTACTAAAGCTCCTTCTAACATATGTCCTGATATACGTGTATCACGGCCGATAATTACTTTTGGACGATCTGTATCTTTTGTTAATACATAACCACCAAAACGTCCAATTTTGAACGCTAATTCAGGTGTTAACTCCTGGTTCGCAACCCCACGTACTCCATCTGTACCAAAATATTTACCCATTATGATTCGCTCCTTTTTCTGGCTCTTTTTGATTATCTACTGTTGGCTCTTGACTAGTTTCTTTTTCTTTATTTTGTTCCTGTTCCTTTTCCTTTTCCGGGTCAGGCTTATGTTCAGGTTCAGGATTTTTTGGTTTTTCAGTTTGATTATCTTGGTTATTATTTGAATCTGGTTTTTCACCGTTACCCTGTACTTCTTTATCTGGATTTTCTTTCTTCACAATTGTGACTTTAGCACTTTTTTGCTTTGGCTCTATTGAAATATTACCAGGACCGCTCACTTGAATAGAAACATCCTTCGTCCCTGGAGATACATTTTGCAGATTAATCGCTGCTGTTATTTGAGCAGCTGTTATTTTATCTACTATACTTGTTTCTCCTGAAATATCAACGCTTATCTTCCCATCTTGCGGCGAAAGTAGCTGGGCCGTAACATCTTTAGAAAGTCCATTTTTTTGAATTGATATACCATCAATCGTTCTTGTTTTCGTTTGTTTTGCTTTTTGCACGCCTACTGAAACCTTCACTTGATTCGGTTGTGCACTTGTTACACCCTTTGGCAATAAAACAGAGGTATCGAATGTTGTAGACTCTGTCAATTGACTAAGATCTACTTCGACCCCCTCTATCGATTGTATATTATCCAATATATCTTTTGGACCTGCTATCGTTACTTCTCTCGGTTCAACACTAATATTTGTAACAGCCAATCCTTCTGGTAAACTCCCCTTTTTCGTATACGTTACAGGAACAGTTTTTTCAGTATTATTGGCCGTTGCTTGCGTCGCCACATTCAATGTTACACTAATTTTAGATGGACTCGTTCTTACATTTAAACGTTTTCCTTCTTTATTGTATAATGTAACTTCGGCTGTTTTTGTAACAGTTTTATTAACACCTTTTAAATCAATATACGCCTTAGCAGATGAAATACTTTCAATTTCTTCTTTCGTCCCAACTACCTCAACAGTATCAGGTTTAATGTTTGATTTTTCTAGAGTAGAACCTGCTGGCATTTGATCCTCATTTGATAATTTTAAGTCTACATGAACGTATTTTCTAGCTTTTTCATGTAGAGTAATTTTAATTGTTGATGGCTGAACTGTTCCTTTCACATCATCTGGAAGCCCGTTCGTTTTCAAAGAAACTTCATAAGTTCCTTTTTCGCTATCTCTCAAATCAACTGGTATATCAAATTGTTTTTTTGCTTTTGCTGTAGCAACTGCTGCTTTTGGGCCCTCTAATTTCACCTTAACGCCCTCTGACGGAATACCACTTACAATATATTTCTCTTCATCATACTTAAGGTTAATAGCATAATTAGTTAATGTTTCTTTCGCATCATTTGCAAAAGGTAGTATCCCCGATGTCGTATTTTTTTCAGTTAAAGTCGCTGACATAAAAAGCATACACGCCAATAGTAATGAGATCCCTTTTAAAAACCAATGATTCTCCATTAACTTATCCATGACGCTTTCTCCTCCAATTCCATAAAGACGAAGAAGTCGTTTTTTCGCTCGCACTAAATTCAGCTAACAACATATCTTTCAGTTGTTCTGTCTTCAAATCACGATGCAACTTACCATTTTTCGTTAAAGAAATTTGACCTGTTTCTTCCGACACAACTACTGTAATACTATCAGTAACTTCACTAACTCCCATTGCAGCGCGATGCCTAGTTCCTAACTCCTTAGAGATAAAAGGACTTTCCGATAACGGAAGATAACAAGCTGCTGCTTTAATGGTACTTCCTTGCATAATGACTGCTCCATCATGAAGAGGTGTATTAGGAATGAAAATATTAATGAGTAATTCCGATGATACGTTTGCATTTAGCGGAATACCTGTTTCCACATAATCACCCATACCGGTCTCTTTCGACAAAGTAATTAATGCACCAATTCTACGTTTCCCCATATATTCCGTTGCTTTCGCTATCGCTGTTGCAACGATTTCAGGTTCATCATCCTCATGAGTTCCAACACGCGAAAATAAACTCCCGCGCCCTAGTTGCTCAAGTGCCCTTCGCAATTCTGGCTGGAAAATAATAATAACGGCTAAAAATCCCCACGTTAATACTTGCTCAGTCAGCCAATATAGCGTATGCAATTCAAGGAAAATACTGATCATCCGAACGACAATAATAACTGTAATCCCTTTTAAAAGTTGAACAGCTTTCGTCCCTCGGATTATGAGAATTAGCTTATATATAATAAACCATACAACGGCAATATCTAATACCGTACTAAGATATTTCAAAATGGTCGTATCTTCAAAAGGCATGCTAACCCTTCCTCCTACTTACGAGCAATTCTATCCATATATTGAAATATTGTTTTATGCTCTATCTGTATGTATTTCCAACAACTAGTTAATTATACCATACATGAAACAAACAACAATTACAAACAACCCCCTTTAGTCTAAATTGGTACGATGTCAAACATTATTATCGTACAGTATAATATAAATCATTATTATACGCTTATTTTCAAATAAAAAAAGCAACTTCGCAGTTGCTTTTCTTACATTTATTTTAGTTTTTCACCGAATAAAGAACCCATTAAAGCAACCGCTGTTGTTGCCGTTCTATTTCGCTCATCTAAAATAGTATTTACTTCAACAAACTCAGCAGATGTAACAATATCAGCTTCCGCTAACATTTCCATTGCTAAATGGCTTTCACGATAAGATAGGCCACCAATTACAGGCGTTCCAACTCCTGGTGCATCATGTGGATCAAGGCCATCTAAATCTAATGATAAATGTACACCATCAGTATGAGATAAATACGCGATTGTTTCTTCCATAACAGCCGTCATACCCATACGATCAATCTCATGCATTGAGAATACTTTAATACCTTCATTGCGAATAAAGTCTTTTTCTCCTTCATCTAATGCACGTGCACCGATAATTACAACGTTCTCTTTTTTCACCTTTGGATATGCCCCGTATAAATCTACAAGTGAAGGATGTCCATATCCCAAACTTGCTGCAAGTGACATACCATGAATATTTCCAGATGGTGAAGTTTCTTCTGTATTTAAATCACCATGTGCATCATACCAAATAACACCTAAGTTTTTATAATGTTTCGCAACACCCGCTAATGTACCAATAGCGATACTATGATCGCCACCCAATACAAGTGGGAAACGTCCTTCTTCTATAATATGATCCACCTTACTTGCTAATTCGTTACAAACAGTTGCAACTTGTGTAAGGTTTCTTAAGCTTGTATTTTCATCTACTTCTTTTTCTCTCTCTATACATATATCTCCCATATCTTTAACATCATATCCAATTTCTTCAATTCTTTCAATTACGCCTGCATAACGGATTGCGCTCGGCCCCATATCAACTCCGCGACGCATCTGTCCTAAATCCATTGGAACTCCAATAACTGAAATTTCTTTTTTCATAGATAGTATCCCCCTTTTGTGCCTTCACTAAATATTTTAAATCTTTTATATACTCTGACTCAACTCGACATTTTTCTGTATGGATATACAAATTATTCACTTATATTCGCTTTAAAATCCAAATGTTAAGACTATTCTATGTATAAAGTTAACCTAATGAAACAACTACCATCATTATTATTAGATAATAATAAAAAACACTCCTACATTTAGAAGTGTTTTTCTGATGCTATTTTCCATACTGCGGCAATATTCTTTGCTGTCATTTCGATATTTTCTTCCGCTACTTTATATGCCTCTTCTAATGTCATCGGACTCGCTGTAATACTAAATACTGCATCGATTCCTTTTTCGTGAACAGCTGGATAATTCGGAGATACAGATCCTCCAATAGCAATGACAGGAATACGAAAATACTTTGCACGCTCCGCAACACCTACAGGGGCCTTTCCATATGCTGTTTGTTCATCTATTCTCCCTTCGCCAGTTATAATTAAATCTGCACCTTCTATATGCTTATCAAAATTTGTGTAGTCTAATACAATTTCAATTCCTCTCCGCAGGCTTCCCTTTAACACTCCAATAACAGCTGCTCCCATTCCTCCTGCGGCTCCTGCGCCAGGTATTTTAGATACGTCGCAAGATAAGTATTGTTTAAGGATATTCGCATAATGCTTTAAATTCTCATCTAGCTCTTTCATCATCTCTGCATTCGCACCCTTTTGCCTCCCAAATACGAAAGATGCTCCCCTTATTCCAACTAACGGATTATCTACATCACACGCTGCCTCTATCTTTATATGCGTTAAGCGTGAATCCATTCGTGAAAAATCAATAGCGACAATCGAATGTAACGTTCCTCCAGATGGCTCTATTGCTTCCCCTTTTCTATTTATAAACCTGACCCCTAAAGCTGACAACATACCTGCTCCGCCATCATTTGTAGCACTTCCGCCAAGTCCTAAAATAATGTGCTCAGCTCCTTCGTCTAGCGCATGTAGTATAAGCTCTCCGGTTCCTTTAGTCGTTGTAATAAGTGGGTTTCGCTTTTTAATCGGAACATATTGTAATCCTGATGCTGCTGCCATTTCAATAAACGCTGTCTTTTTATCTTTAGACATACCGTAAAAGGCTTGCACACGTTCTCTAAGCGGTCCTGTTACATGAAGTGATATAATCCTTCCCCCTGTAGCATCCACAAGTGAATCAACCGTTCCTTCTCCTCCATCTCCAATTGGTATTTTCACATACTCTGCTTTAGGGAAAATTGTTCCAAAACCTCTTTCAATAGCCTCACATACTTCTATAGCTTTTAAGCTTTCTTTATATGAATCCGATGCAATAACAACTTTCACAATTATCCCCATCCTTTATTTTCGCGTTTTCTCCATTTTAAATGACAAATATGAAAGTTGTCTTTTTAAACACAAAAAAAGCTTACATCATATGATGTAAGCTTCTCTATTAGATGGAGCCTAGCGGGATCGAACCGCTGACCTCCTGCGTGCAAGGCAGGCGCTCTCCCAGCTGAGCTAAGGCCCCTTAGTAATAAAGCGGAAGACGGGATTCGAACCCGCGACCCCAACCTTGGCAAGGTTGTATTCTACCACTGAACTACTTCCGCGAAAATGGTGAGCCATGAAGGATTCGAACCTTCGACCCTCTGATTAAAAGTCAGATGCTCTACCAACTGAGCTAATGGCTCGTAAATGGCTGGGCTAGCTGGATTCGAACCAGCGCATGACGGAGTCAAAGTCCGTTGCCTTACCGCTTGGCTATAGCCCATTAATATTTACTAGTATGGTTATCTTTTCAAAAAAATAAACCCTCTCAGGTTATTTTAAAGAAAATGGTGGAGGGGGGCAGATTCGAACTGCCGAACCCGAAGGAGCGGATTTACAGTCCGCCGCGTTTAGCCACTTCGCTACCCCTCCGACATTTAAAATATATATGGTGGAGGATGACGGGATCGAACCGCCGACCCCCTGCTTGTAAGGCAGGTGCTCTCCCAGCTGAGCTAATCCTCCAAAAGTGGTGACCCGTACGGGATTCGAACCCGTGTTACCGCCGTGAAAGGGCGGTGTCTTAACCACTTGACCAACGGGCCAAAAATTTAAAACTTTTTCCAAGCTTCCAACCGGGCTTGAACCGGTGACCTCTTCCTTACCATGGAAGTACTCTACCAGCTGAGCTATGGAAGCATAATGGCTCCGCAGGTAGGAATCGAACCTACGACCGATCGGTTAACAGCCGATAGCTCTACCGCTGAGCTACTGCGGAATAATACAAGCCTGGCAACGTCCTACTCTCACAGGGACAAGGTCCCAACTACCATCGGCGCTAGAGAGCTTAACTTCCGTGTTCGGTATGGGAACGGGTGTGACCTCTCTGCCATCATTACCAGACTTTTATCATTATACACATTCTTTTCAGAATGTCAAAAGGAATTTTAATATATATTCCTTCAAAACTAGATAACATTGCTACATATTATATGGTTAAGTCCTCGATCTATTAGTATTCGTCAGCTCCACATGTCACCATGCTTCCACCTCGAACCTATCAACCTGATCATCTTTCAGGGATCTTACTAGCTTACGCTATGGGAAATCTCATCTTGAGGGGGGCTTCATGCTTAGATGCTTTCAGCACTTATCCCTTCCGCACATAGCTACCCAGCTATGCCCTTGGCAGAACAACTGGTACACCAGCGGTGCGTCCATCCCGGTCCTCTCGTACTAAGGACAGCTCCTCTCAAATTTCCTACGCCCACGACGGATAGGGACCGAACTGTCTCACGACGTTCTGAACCCAGCTCGCGTACCGCTTTAATGGGCGAACAGCCCAACCCTTGGGACCGACTACAGCCCCAGGATGCGATGAGCCGACATCGAGGTGCCAAACCTCCCCGTCGATGTGGACTCTTGGGGGAGATAAGCCTGTTATCCCCGGGGTAGCTTTTATCCGTTGAGCGATGGCCCTTCCATGCGGAACCACCGGATCACTAAGCCCGACTTTCGTCCCTGCTCGACTTGTAGGTCTCGCAGTCAAGCTCCCTTATGCCTTTGCACTCTACGAATGATTTCCAACCATTCTGAGGGAACCTTTGGGCGCCTCCGTTACACTTTAGGAGGCGACCGCCCCAGTCAAACTGCCCACCTGACACTGTCTCCCGGGTCGATAAGACCCGTAGGTTAGAATTTCAATACAGTCAGGGCGGTATCCCACCAGCGCCTCCACCGAAGCTAGCGCTCCGGTTTCAATGGCTCCCGCCTATCCTGTACAAACTGTACCAAAATTCAATATCAGGCTACAGTAAAGCTCCACGGGGTCTTTCCGTCCTGTCGCGGGTAACCTGCATCTTCACAGGTACTATAATTTCACCGAGTCTCTGGTTGAGACAGTGCCCAAATCGTTACACCTTTCGTGCGGGTCGGAACTTACCCGACAAGGAATTTCGCTACCTTAGGACCGTTATAGTTACGGCCGCCGTTTACTGGGGCTTCAGTTCAGAGCTTCGCTTACGCTAACCCCTCTCCTTAACCTTCCAGCACCGGGCAGGTGTCAGCCCCTATACTTCGCCTTACGGCTTCGCAGAGACCTGTGTTTTTGCTAAACAGTCGCTTGGGCCTATTCACTGCGGCTTTCCGTTAAGAAAGCACCCCTTCTCCCGAAGTTACGGGGTCATTTTGCCGAGTTCCTTAACCAGAGTTCTCTCGCACACCTTAGGATTCTCTCCTCGCCTACCTGTGTCGGTTTGCGGTACAGGCACCTTTTATCTCGCTAGAAGCTTTTCTTGGCAGCGGGGAATCAAAGACTTCGCTCCATAAGGAGCTTCCCCATCACAGCTCAGCCTTCACGATAAGCGGATTTGCCTACTTATCAGCCTAACTGCTTGGACGTGCACAACCAATCGCACGCTTCTTCTATCCTTCTGCGTCCCTCCATTGCTCAAACGATAAAGAGGTGGTACAGGAATATCAACCTGTTGTCCATCGCCTACGCCTGTCGGCCTCGGCTTAGGTCCTGACTAACCCTGAGCGGACGAGCCTTCCTCAGGAAACCTTAGGCATTCGGTGGACGGGATTCTCACCCGTCTTTCGCTACTCATACCGGCATTCTCACTTCTAAGCGCTCCACCAGTCCTTCCGGTCTGACTTCACTGCACTTAGAACGCTCCCCTACCACTGATACCATTGGTATCAATTCGCAGCTTCGGTGGTGTATTTAGCCCCGGTACATTTTCGGCGCAGAGTCACTCGACTAGTGAGCTATTACGCACTCTTTAAATGGTGGCTGCTTCTAAGCCAACATCCTAGTTGTCTAAGCAACTCCACATCCTTTTCCACTTAATACACACTTTGGGACCTTAGCTGGCGATCTGGGCTGTTTCCCTCTTGACTACGGATCTTATCACTCGCAGTCTGACTCCTAAGGATAAGTCATTGGCATTCGGAGTTTGACTGAATTCGGTAATCCGATGAGGACCCCTAGTTCAATCAGTGCTCTACCTCCAAGACTCTTACACTTAAGGCTAGCCCTAAAGCTATTTCGGGGAGAACCAGCTATCTCCAGGTTCGATTGGAATTTCTCCGCTACCCACACCTCATCCCCGCACTTTTCAACGTGCGTGGGTTCGGGCCTCCATTCAGTGTTACCTGAACTTCACCCTGGACATGGGTAGATCACCTGGTTTCGGGTCTACGACCACGTACTAAACGCCCTATTCAGACTCGCTTTCGCTGCGGCTCCGCCTCTTCAGCTTAACCTCGCACGGGATCGTAACTCGCCGGTTCATTCTACAAAAGGCACGCCATCACCCATTAACGGGCTCTGACTATTTGTAGGCACACGGTTTCAGGATCTCTTTCACTCCCCTTCCGGGGTGCTTTTCACCTTTCCCTCACGGTACTGGTTCACTATCGATCACTAGGGAGTATTTAGCCTTGGAGATGGTCCTCCCAGATTCCGACGGAATTTCACGTGTTCCGCCGTACTCAGGATACATTCAAGAGAGAACGAAGTTTCGACTACGGGGTTGTTACCCTCTACGACGGACCTTTCCAGGTCGCTTCGTCTACCTCGTTCCTTTGTAACTCCGTATAGAATGTCCTACAACCCCAAGAGGCAAGCCTCTTGGTTTGGGCTATGTTCCGTTTCGCTCGCCGCTACTCAGGAAATCGCATTTGCTTTCTCTTCCTCCAGGTACTTAGATGTTTCAGTTCCCTGGGTCTGTCTTCCTTACCCTATGTATTCAGGTAAGGATACCATACCATTACGTATGGTGGGTTTCCCCATTCGGAAATCTTCGGAT
Source organism: Bacillus thuringiensis (assembly GCF_022095615.2). Classification (NCBI taxonomy): domain Bacteria; kingdom Bacillati; phylum Bacillota; class Bacilli; order Caryophanales; family Bacillaceae; genus Bacillus; species Bacillus thuringiensis. The sequence continues at coordinate 152,786 of NZ_CP155559.1, read as the reverse complement.
CAAAGCTTACTTACAGCTCCCCGAAGCATATCGGCGTTAGTCCCGTCCTTCATCGACTCCTAGTGTCAAGGCATCCACCGTGCGCCCTTTCTAACTTAACCAAACTAAAATTAAAAAAATATGAGCTACACTGTTATCTAGTTTTCAAAGAACATACATTTATATATGAGAGATAGTTCTCTCAAAACTGAACAAAACGAAACACGGAAACTTATATTGATGAACAGCGTTCATCAATTCTCCATAGAAAGGAGGTGATCCAGCCGCACCTTCCGATACGGCTACCTTGTTACGACTTCACCCCAATCATCTGTCCCACCTTAGGCGGCTGGCTCCATAAAGGTTACCCCACCGACTTCGGGTGTTACAAACTCTCGTGGTGTGACGGGCGGTGTGTACAAGGCCCGGGAACGTATTCACCGCGGCATGCTGATCCGCGATTACTAGCGATTCCAGCTTCATGTAGGCGAGTTGCAGCCTACAATCCGAACTGAGAACGGTTTTATGAGATTAGCTCCACCTCGCGGTCTTGCAGCTCTTTGTACCGTCCATTGTAGCACGTGTGTAGCCCAGGTCATAAGGGGCATGATGATTTGACGTCATCCCCACCTTCCTCCGGTTTGTCACCGGCAGTCACCTTAGAGTGCCCAACTTAATGATGGCAACTAAGATCAAGGGTTGCGCTCGTTGCGGGACTTAACCCAACATCTCACGACACGAGCTGACGACAACCATGCACCACCTGTCACTCTGCTCCCGAAGGAGAAGCCCTATCTCTAGGGTTTTCAGAGGATGTCAAGACCTGGTAAGGTTCTTCGCGTTGCTTCGAATTAAACCACATGCTCCACCGCTTGTGCGGGCCCCCGTCAATTCCTTTGAGTTTCAGCCTTGCGGCCGTACTCCCCAGGCGGAGTGCTTAATGCGTTAACTTCAGCACTAAAGGGCGGAAACCCTCTAACACTTAGCACTCATCGTTTACGGCGTGGACTACCAGGGTATCTAATCCTGTTTGCTCCCCACGCTTTCGCGCCTCAGTGTCAGTTACAGACCAGAAAGTCGCCTTCGCCACTGGTGTTCCTCCATATCTCTACGCATTTCACCGCTACACATGGAATTCCACTTTCCTCTTCTGCACTCAAGTCTCCCAGTTTCCAATGACCCTCCACGGTTGAGCCGTGGGCTTTCACATCAGACTTAAGAAACCACCTGCGCGCGCTTTACGCCCAATAATTCCGGATAACGCTTGCCACCTACGTATTACCGCGGCTGCTGGCACGTAGTTAGCCGTGGCTTTCTGGTTAGGTACCGTCAAGGTGCCAGCTTATTCAACTAGCACTTGTTCTTCCCTAACAACAGAGTTTTACGACCCGAAAGCCTTCATCACTCACGCGGCGTTGCTCCGTCAGACTTTCGTCCATTGCGGAAGATTCCCTACTGCTGCCTCCCGTAGGAGTCTGGGCCGTGTCTCAGTCCCAGTGTGGCCGATCACCCTCTCAGGTCGGCTACGCATCGTTGCCTTGGTGAGCCGTTACCTCACCAACTAGCTAATGCGACGCGGGTCCATCCATAAGTGACAGCCGAAGCCGCCTTTCAATTTCGAACCATGCAGTTCAAAATGTTATCCGGTATTAGCCCCGGTTTCCCGGAGTTATCCCAGTCTTATGGGCAGGTTACCCACGTGTTACTCACCCGTCCGCCGCTAACTTCATAAGAGCAAGCTCTTAATCCATTCGCTCGACTTGCATGTATTAGGCACGCCGCCAGCGTTCATCCTGAGCCAGGATCAAACTCTCCAATAAAGTTAGTTTGTCTAGCATCTAAAAATAAAAATTGACGTTTCACGTTGTTTGTTTCGTTCAGTTTTCAAAGAACTACTTGGTCGCTCATTTGCGACTTCCTTATGTTAACATCTTCGTTTTTCGATGTCAACTAAGTTTTTTAATTTCTTTTTTATCGTTTTCTGCGTTTCCGCATCAGCGACGGTTATTAATTTATCATATAATAACCATTAGCGTCAATACTTTTTAATAAAAAGTTCTTTTCCTTACATAACGCATACATTCTTCTGCATTAGCGACTCTTCGAAACAAACAAAAAATGATTTTATATCTTTCTTCCATCGCCTTTTTTACAACATCATGAATACGTTCATCTTCAAAATCAAATAAAAGTTCTTCTAACTCTCTCTTCAATATGTATTCCATTTCTTTTTTCTCTTCTTTCGTTAACATAAACCCAAGCAAATCATCACCTCAATCATTTCTTACAAAACAATAAACGTTCCGCTCATTTTCACTTATCAAAATCCTATCATTCATTATATCCACCGCTTACGATATTAATCCTTTGTTCTCTTTTTAATATTTAAAGCATATATGTAACTGAAAAGGATTGGACAAAGGGGCGTAATATTATGTTTTTCTTTTTTATTACGAGTAAACGAGCTTTTAAACACATTAGCTTAATAGTGATACTTTCCTTATTTACAGCATGGCTTCTCTTTTTGAAAACATATTCACATGAATCTGCTTTTTCAACTGCTACAGGACCTAAAGTTATTTACAAAGGAGACATCTCTAAAAAACAAGTTGCATTCACGTTTGATATTAGTTGGGGAGACAAAAAAGCAATTCCAATCCTTGATACACTTAAAGAAAAAGACATTAAGAATGCAACCTTCTTCCTTTCTGCTGCATGGGCAGAAAGACACCCTGATGTTGTTGAACGCATCATAAAAGATGGACATGAAGTCGGGAGTATGGGTTATAACTACACGTCCTACACTTCTCTAGAGACAAATGAAATACGAAGCGATCTTTTACGAGCACAAGATGTTTTTACAAAACTCGGCGTGAAACAAGTCAAACTATTACGTCCACCTAGTGGAGACTTTAACAAAGCAACACTTAAAATAGCAGAATCACTCGGATACACCATCGTCCATTGGAGCAATAACTCAAACGACTGGAAAAACCCAGGTGTAAACAATATCGTTTCCAATGTCTCTAATAATTTAAAAGGTGGAGATATCGTCTTATTACATGCATCCGATTCTGCTCTTCAAACAAATAAAGCTTTACCACTGCTTCTACAAAAATTAAAAAGTGACGGATATGAGCAAATATCAGTATCACAACTTATTTCCAACACAAGTACGAAAAGTGAAGATGTAAAGTAATTCTTTTCCCTCTTACCTTCACACATAAAAAGCTCTATTACCTTTCATTCAGGTAATAGAGCTTTTTTCATCCCGATATTTTCATTCGTCCAACTACCCTACATAAAAACTCAAAAAACCTCTCTTACTTAAGCCGACTTACTCGTCTTTCCAATTAAACGATGTAATATAAGTAACTGATATGCATTACATAATAAAAGTGGTATCACCATTAAATATAACCAATCTGTATCATTAATACGAAGCGCTGGTACCCACTCAAGAATCGTTACAACAACCATAAAGAACAAAGCGGGCACAAATGCCTTTCTATTCGTTTCTTTACTTTTTATGTAAGCAACAATCGCCCCAAACACAAATAGCACACCCGCAACAAGTATATTATTCCCTAATGAAACTTCCCCATTTGCAATCAATACGGATCTTAAATACACGAAATCAAATAAAACGAATGCAATAAAGAAGAGCTGGACTGCATTCCATAAAGAAGGTGATCGGAACATACCTAGTCCAAAACGATGGATTGTTAAATAGGCAAAGAATCCCATTTGACTTATAACACTAAAAATAAATCCTACACCCATCAACCAGAAAGAAACTGCTAGAATTTCCTTTCCGTCGAAATTTTGAAAAAATTTAACATACTTGTCCCACTCCAAAACAAAACCAAGAATGACTGTACTAATCCCACCAAGAAACAACGTCGTAAAAAATAGTCGTACCCACTTGCGGCTATTCACAACACATCCCCCATTATCCTTATATTTCTAATTAAATTGTATCAATGACAATTTCAAAAAGCTAGCCATGTTCATGTATAAATTCCTTAAAGATATTTATATTAAAAAGAGAGAACTGTGCTGAAAGGAGTTCCAACTTATGAAACGGATGCTGCTCGTTTTGACTTCTTCTTTTTTATTTCTTGTACTTGTAGCATGTGCACAAGGAAAAGAAGCAAAGTCCGAACTTGATTATGATCAAACGAAGAAAATGATTGTTGATATTTTAAAAACCGATCAAGGTAAGAAAGCTATTCAAGATGTATTAACTGATGAAAAAATGAAACAAGCACTCATACTAGATGAAACAGTAGTAAAGAAAACGATTGAAGATGCAATGGTATCCGACAAAGGGCAACAATTCTGGGAAAAGCTCTTTAAAGACCCTGAGTTCTCATCGAAATTCGCTAAAAGTATGGGGAAAGAACAAACAACCTTAATGAAAACATTACTAAAAGACCCTGAATACCAAGCAGGCGTTATAGAAATTATGAAAAATCCTGAAGTAGAAAAAATGATGTTACAAACAATGAAGAGCAAAGAATACCGTCAATATTTACAACAAGTACTAACAGAAACTGCTGAAAGCCCACTCTTCCAAGCTAAGATGATTGATATTATTAGTAAAGGTGTACAAAAGGCCGAAAAAAGTGGATCCGATAAAAAGGAAGCAGGCGGTGAAGGTGGTTCCCAAGACGGTAAAAAGGAGCAGCAGTAAAAATAATAATTATAATGAGTGGACAATATATGTATCGTCCACTCATTATTATTTTATTTTTGCGCGACAGCTATTTTATCAATTACCGTCTCAGCTATCGTGCGATAAATAAGACCCGTCATATGTGTATCTTCATATACTGACGGTGCAAAGTCTTCTTTATTCCAATCAGGTTGTTGAAGCGGGATTCTGCCAAGTACTTCTGTTTGAAGTTCTGTAGCTAATTTATCTCCGCCACCTCTTCCAAACACATATTCTTTTTCACCAGTTGTTTTACTTTCAAAATACGCCATATTTTCAACAACACCAAGAATACTATGTTCTGTACGTAAAGCCATGGCTCCAGCGCGCGCTGCTACAAATGCTGCTGTTGGATGCGGTGTTGTTACAATAATCTCTTTACAAGCCGGCAACATCGAATGTAAGTCTAGCGCAACATCACCTGTACCCGGTGGTAAATCTAAAACTAAATAGTCTAAATCGCCCCATTCTACTTCTGTAAAGAAGTGATTTAACATTTTCCCAAGCATAGGCCCTCTCCAAATAACCGGTGCATTATCTTCTACAAAGAACCCCATTGAGATTACCTTTACACCTAGACGCTCCACTGGAATAATTTTATCCCCTCTTACAACAGGACGTTTTTCTATCCCCATCATATCCGGTACGCTAAAACCGTAAATATCAGCATCAATGATACCAACCTTTTTCCCTAGACGAGCTAGAGCAATAGCAAGGTTAACAGAAACTGTCGATTTCCCTACCCCACCTTTTCCACTCGCCACTGCTAAAAATGTAGTTTTTGAATTTGGTGACAATAAAGATTCAATTTGCTCTTCTTCCTGTTCTGGTGCAAACTGAGTTAATTCCTCTTCTGTGAATTCTGCAAAGCGAAGCCCTACTGTTGCCGCTCCTAGTTCTTTAACTAACTTTACAATTCCAGATTGCAATTGCATTTGTTCCGCTGTACCGGTTTTTACGATTGCAATTTTAACACTTACATGTTCCTTCTCAGGCTTAACTGTTACCTCTTTAATTGCCCCTGTTTCTTTTAACGTTTTATGTAAAAACGGATCTACAATCCCTTCTAACGCTTCCACTATTTGCTCTTTCGTTACCATAATTAGCCCAGCCCCCTGTATGAAAAATAACGTAATGTTAATTAAATGTATCTCTCTTTATTTTTTAAATAAATGCGTTTACATTTCCAGTATAACATATTTTCGGAAAACTTCGTTAACGAGAGAAACGCAAAAAATCCTCCTTATTCTGGAGGATTTCCTTTTTCCGTGAAATAGCGTAATATACCACGATATACTGCAGCCGCTACCTTTTGCTGATATTTCTCCGAATTTAACATATACCTTTCGTTTACATTCGATAAAAAGCCAGCTTCAATTAAAGCACCTGGTGTTTTCGCATACTTTAATAAATACACATGAGAAATTGTTTTAGCAGAACGATTCGTATTCTCTAAACTCGTTCTCAATTCAGCTTGTATAAATTTTGCAGCACGTTCATTTTCAATCGAAGAACGGTAATAGAACGTTTGTGCGCCTTTCGATCCACTACTAGTCAAAGCATTTAAATGAATACTCGCAAAAAAGTCTACATCAGGTTTATTAATAATCTCTACACGTTTTTTTAAATCTTCTGCTTTACGTCTACTATATGATTTTGTATCTTTCTGAGCTAAATCATAATCTCCCTCACGTGTTAAAATAACTAGTGCACCTTGTTCTTGTAAATAATCTTGTACCTTCTTTGTAATCTCAAGCGTAATATCTTTTTCTATAATATCTTTTCCACCAACAGCCCCTCCGTCTGGTCCACCATGCCCAGCATCTAATACAATCACTTTCCCTGATAAGGGTAAATTCCAAGCTCGCCACGATTTTGTAATTTGAAATTCTTGTTTGACTAAAAAAAACAAAACAACCGCAGCGAGTGCAAAAGAGATAATTCGAATTCTCTTCATACCTTTCCTCCTCCAGCTAGTCCCTCTAATTACTTATATGGGACAAGAGGAAAGTTTATGCTTGTCTTAATGAAGCTTTAATCGATATCTTCTTTCACCTTTTTCATATCCTTCCTGCCACCATAAGCCAATAAACTGCTGACAAGATTCAAAAAGTAATTCCTCATCTTGTAACTTAATTTCCCTCATAGTCATGCTCGTTAAAAATTGAAATAGTGTTTCCGTTAATTGTTGCTCTTCTTCTAAGGCTCTATATTTCACATCAAAGAATGATTCGCCATAATAACCAAACTTACTGTATCTCGCTCCTAATAAATACGATTCTATCCCTAATTCAATACAGTAATCTTCATACTGACGATGAAGTTCCTGCATCTGAAAGGCATCTCTAATATTTGAACGTAATGTTTTTAATGATAATTCTCGCAGCATCTTCCGTTCATATTTCAGCTGCTTTTCTTTTTGTTTTTCTTGTAAGCTGACAATGACATTCATAGTACTTATAAACCTCCCTAATACGTATTAGTCTAAACTTCTAAAGAAGAAGCATACGCGAGAGGATAGCACTAAAATATTCCAAACTACAAAAATTCCAAAAGAGGAATGAAACATAAAAAAACCCCAACCAAAATGGTTGGGGTTTGTAGTTCGCAAAAATTAACGTTTTGAGAACTGAGGTGCACGACGTGCGCCTTTAAGACCGTATTTTTTACGCTCTTTCATACGTGCGTCACGAGTTAATAGACCTGCACGTTTTAGTGTTAGACGGTATTCTGGATCAGCTTTTAATAAAGCGCGAGAAATACCGTGACGAATAGCACCAGCTTGACCAGTGTATCCACCACCATTTACGTTTACAAGTACATCGTAGTTACCTAAAGTTTCTGTTGCAACTAGAGGTTGTTTCACTACTTCACGTAATGCAGCAAATGGGATATAGTTTTCAAAATCACGACCGTTAATGATAACGCGTCCTTCGCCTGGAACTAGGCGTACGCGCGCTACTGAACTCTTACGACGTCCAGTGCCATAGTATTGAACCTGTGCCAAAGTAAGCCCTCCTTTAATTAATTATCCGCGAAGTTCGTAAACTTCTGGTTTTTGTGCTTGGTGTGGATGCTCTGCTCCAGCATACACGTTTAGTTTCTTAGAAACTTGACGGCCTAAGCGTCCTTTTGGAAGCATGCCTTTAATTGCAAGCTCTAACATTTGTACAGGGTAGTTTGTACGCATTTCTAGAGCTGTTCTTTGTTTAAGTCCACCTGGGTGGTTAGTGTGACGGTAGTAAATTTTATCGTTTAATTTATTACCTGTTAAATGAATTTTCTCAGCGTTAATAATAATTACATGATCACCCGTGTCAACGTGTGGTGTAAATGTAGGTTTGTTTTTACCGCGTAAAATAGATGCTACTTCCGTAGATAGGCGACCTAAAGTTTGACCTTCAGCATCAACCACATACCATTTACGCTCAACTTCGTTAGCTTTTGCCATAAAAGTCGTACGCATGTGTTTCCCTCCTCGTTATCTTTTCCATAGAAAAAATCTATTGTTTATCTTAAACACGATTTCCTTCCGGGGCTAATCGTGGTTTTAGAAACAATACCATATGTTATGATATACTTTTGAGTTTCTAATGTCAAGCAAATGTTACACCAGGATTAGTTGTTATAGTTTACCTGCCATAAGTAAAGCCCATGACCAGGAGCCATCTTTCCAGCAAACTGACGATTTTGTTTCGCTAGAATCTCTGGAATGCTATCTGGATCAAGCTTTCCTTGCCCTACGCTCAGTAACGTACCAACAATAATTCTGACCATATTATATAAAAATCCATTACCTACAAAACGAAAAATTAATTCATCGTCTTGCTCGATTAGCTCAATTTCATAAATTGTTCTCACTTTATCTTTTTTGTCAGTTTTTGCCGAACAAAAAGAAGTGAAGTCATGCGTTCCAATAAAATAAGGAATCGCTTTTCGTATAGAGTTAATTTCGAGCGGATATGGATATTGATATACGTAATTTCTACGGAATACATCCGCAGTCTTTGATAATAACACACGATAACGATATTCTTTTCTCTCAACACCGTAACGTGCATGAAACTCTTCTGTTTTTTTCTCTACCTGTCTGATAACAATATCATCTGGCAACATTGTGTTTAATGCATTACCCCATTGCCACTCTTCAAGAGACAAAGGTGTATCAAAGTGTATGACTTGTCCTTTGGCGTGAACGGTAGAATCCGTTCTACCCGATGCCTGAACACGAACAAGTTCTCCTTTATGCAATTTCTGCAAAGCTTTTTCAATCTCTTGTTGAACAGTACGATGCTGCGGCTGAATTTGATAACCACAAAAATGCATGCCATCATATGCAACCGTACATTTTATTCTATCCATTTCTCTATTCTCCATTACGATCGCACCCATGCCAAAATACAAGCTAAACAAAATAAGCTTATAATCGTTACTGTATCGCTTGTTTTCCAGCGTAGTTGCCTAAATTTAGTACGTCCTTCGCCACTTTGATATCCACGAGCCTCCATAGCAATTGCTAAGTCCTCAGCACGCTTAAAAGCACTGATAAATAGAGGAACCAGTAGTGAGATAATAGCTTTCATCCTATCTTTTATCGGTCCTCCTGCGAAATCAATACCACGTGACGATTGTGCCTTCATTATTTTACTCGTTTCATCCATTAATGTCGGAATAAAACGAAGAGAAATTGACATCATTAATGCGATTTCATGAACAGGAACTTTTATACGCTTCAACGGCTTTAATAACGTCTCCAAACCATCTGTAATCTCAATAGGTGTCGTCGTTAACGTTAATAATGTCGTCATTAAAATAATGACGAAGAATCGTATAGAAATGTATATCCCTTGCTCTAATCCTTTTTCATGTATTGAAAACCAACCAAGCTGGAATAGTACTTCCCCTTCTTTATTTGTAAAAATATGCAGGAAAAATGTAAAAAGAAAAATCCATAGAATTGGTTTTAAGCCCGAAAGTACATAACGAATCGGCACTTTTGCAAAAAATAAAGCAATGAGTGCATATAAAAATAAAAATCCATATGAAATCGCATTATTTGCTAAGAAAACAACAAATACATATAAAAAGACAATCAGCAGCTTCGTACGTGGATCAAGTTGATGAATAAGAGAATTCCCTGGAATATACCTTCCAATAATCAACTGCTGCATGATTCATGACCACCTTTTCGTAACACCTGCACAACTTCATGAGTAAGATCCTCTAAAGATAAGGTAGCCTTTGGGATTGAAATGCCAAACTTCTCTTCAATTGCACGTTTATACTTTAAAGACATAGGAAGATCCACGCCAATTTTCTCTAGTTCATCAGCATGTGAAAATACTTCCTCTGCACTTCCTTGCAAAAAGACCGTTCCTTTATGCATGACTACAACCTGCTCCGCATACTTAGCAGCATCCTCCATATTATGTGTTACTAGGATAACTGTAAGACCTTTTTCCTTATGTAGCTTATAAAACATCTCCATAAGTTCATTCTGCCCTTTTGGATCTAGCCCTGCTGTAGGTTCATCTAATACAAGCACTTCGGGTTCCATTGCCAATACGCCCGCTATCGCAACACGCCTCATTTGCCCACCACTTAACTCGAACGGTGAACGTGTTAACAGTGCTGGCTCTAACCCTACAAGTTCAATTGCCTCTCTTGCCTTTTGTTTCGCTTCTTCTACAGATACCCCAAAATTAGTAGGGCCGAAACAAATATCTTTCTCCACAGTCTCTTCAAACAACTGATGTTCTGGGAATTGAAAGACAACCCCTACCTTTTTACGTAGTGGCTTTAGCTTTTTTTCTTTCTTTCCTGCCGAAATGAAGTGTTCACCAATTTGAACTGTGCCATTCGTCGGCTGCAATAAACCATTTAAATGTTGAATCATCGTCGACTTACCTGAACCAGTATGACCGATAATGGCATAATAGCCCCCACTTGGAAACGACACGTCTACATCATAAAGTGCGCGTCTTTCAAATGGAGTTTTATATTGATAACGATGTTCTACTTTTTGGAATGTAATCTCCAAAGTTCGTTCACCAAGCTTTCCATTGTAAGATGCGTATTTTGCAAGAGAATTTCATTTCTTTTTAATAATTCTGCTATTTTCACTGAAAATGGTACATCTAATCCAATTTCTTGGAGCATATGAGAGGACTTGAAGATTTGTTTTGGAGTCCCTTCCTCTAATATTTCTCCCTTATTTAAAATAATGATACGGTCTGATTGTGCCGCTTCTTCTAAATCGTGCGTAATTGATAACACGGTAATACCTTTTTGATTAACAAGTTGTCTAACCGTTTCTACTACTTCACGTCTCCCTTGAGGATCTAGCATTGACGTTGCTTCATCTAATATCAAAATAGATGGCTGAAGTGCTAAAACGCCTGCTATTGCCACTCGTTGTTTTTGCCCACCAGATAACGAATGAGGTTCATCATTAAGAAAATCTTCCATACGGACAAGTTTGAGGGCCTGATCTAATCTTTCTACCATTTGCTCTCTTGGCATTCCGATATTCTCTAAGCCAAAAACAACGTCGTCTTGCACTGTCGTTCCAACAAATTGATTGTCTGGATTTTGAAATACCATCCCAATTTGTTTTCGAACATCCCATACCGTTTCCTCTGATAAAACCATTGTATCATTTACTGTAATAGTCCCTGCTTCCGGCAAAAACAAACCATTCAATAATTTTGCAAGTGTAGACTTCCCTGAACCGTTTTGTCCAATAACAGATACCCATTCTCCCTCATACAAAGAAAATGAGACATCTTTTAATGCATAAGTGGCTGCCCCAGGATATTGAAATGATATATTTTCTGTCCGAAGTTTCTCTTTTTTCAATACAAGGCACCCTTTCCTTCGCCAAGTTAGCCTATTTTTATATTTAAAAAAAAGGGCCATGACCAGTTTCTTGAAAAGAACTGTCCTGCCCTTTTAATTATCATTATACTAACTCGATAATTACCATTGGTGCTGCGTCTCCGCGACGTGGACCAATTTTTGCAATACGAGTGTATCCGCCTTGGCGCTCAGCATAGCGTGGAGCTACATCAGCGAATAATTTTTGAAGTGCATCTTGACCAGTCTCAGCGTTAGCTACTTCATTGCGAATGAAAGCTGCAGCTTGACGGCGAGCATGAAGATCTCCGCGTTTACCTAAAGTGATCATTTTTTCCACTACAGAACGAAGTTCTTTTGCACGAGTTTCTGTCGTTTGGATGCGCTCGTTGATAATTAAATCAGTAGCTAAATCACGTAACATAGCTTTACGTTGCGCACTTGTACGGCCTAATTTTCTGTATGCCATTCGTAGTTCCCTCCTTTGTTGATGGGTTTAAATCCTCAGTCGTCTTTACGTAAACCTAAACCTAATTCCTCAAGTTTATGTTTAACTTCTTCTAAGGATTTACGTCCTAAGTTACGAACTTTCATCATATCTTCTTCTGTTTTGTTCGCAAGCTCTTGTACAGTATTAATTCCTGCACGTTTTAGGCAATTATAAGAACGAACAGAAAGATCTAGTTCTTCGATAGTCATCTCAAGAACTTTCTCTTTTTGATCTTCTTCCTTCTCGACCATAATCTCAGCATTTTGTGCTTCATCAGTTAAACCAACAAAGATATTTAAATGCTCAGTTAAGATTTTGGCACCTAAAGAGATAGCTTCTTTTGGCCCGATGCTTCCATCCGTCCATACATCAAGCGTAAGCTTATCATAATTAGCCACTTGTCCGACACGTGTCTTTTCCACTTGGTAAGTCACACGTGATACTGGAGTATAAATAGAATCAATAGGAATTACTCCTATTGGTTGATCTTCGCTTTTATTTGCATCAGCTGGCGTATACCCACGGCCACGCTTTGCAGTTAAACGCATGCGGAAATGCGCATTTTTTGCTAACGTTGCAATGTGTAAATCTGGATTTAAGATTTCTACATCACTATCGTGAGTAATATCAGCAGCTGTGACAATACCTTCGCCCTGCACATCAATTTCCAACGTCTTCTCTTCTTCAGAGTAGATTTTAAGAGCTAACTTTTTCAAGTTTAAGATGATCGTCGTAACGTCTTCTACTACGCCCTCAACTGTTGAAAATTCATGTAATACGCCATCGATTTGGATAGCAGTAACAGCGGCACCAGGGAGTGAGGATAAAAGAATACGACGTAAGGAGTTACCCAAAGTAGTACCATATCCACGCTCAAGCGGTTCAATTACGAATTTACCATATTTAGCATCTTCGTTAAGTTCAACCGTTTCGATTTTCGGCTTTTCGATTTCAATCATTAACTAAACCCTCCTTCAAAACGTCGAAACCCCGGTTAAACAAAGGGATACCCCCTGTCTAACCGAAAGTCCCCCTTAGGCAGTTCCCGATTGTGCACAACAAGCGATGTTTCTGTACGAAATTTCTCGATAATGCATCATATCCATTATAGACAAAAGGGAAAATTCTATACAGAAAAATTACACACGACGACGTTTTGGTGGACGACATCCATTATGAGGAACTGGAGTAACATCTCTAATTGCTGTTACTTCTAGACCTGCAGCTTGAAGAGCACGAATTGCAGCTTCACGACCAGCACCAGGACCTTTAACAGTAACCTCTAAAGTTTTTAAACCGTGTTCCATTGCAACTTTAGCAGCAGCTTCAGCAGCCATTTGCGCAGCGAATGGAGTAGACTTACGAGATCCACGGAAACCAAGTGCACCAGCACTAGACCAAGAAAGTGCGTTACCATGAGTATCTGTAAGTGTTACGATTGTGTTGTTGAAAGTAGAACGAATATGAGCTATACCAGCTTCAATATTCTTTTTCACACGTTTTTTACGAGTGTTTGTTTTACGTGCCATTGTTAGTTCAACCTCCTTTACTTATTATTTCTTTTTATTTGCTACTGTACGACGTGGACCTTTACGTGTACGAGCATTGTTTTTAGAGTTTTGACCACGAACTGGTAAACCACGACGGTGACGAAGACCACGGTAAGAACCGATCTCCATTAGACGTTTAATGTTAAGAGATACTTCACGACGAAGGTCTCCCTCAACTTTAATACGATCGATGATATCACGGATACGTCCTAGTTCGTCTTCCGTTAAATCACGAACTCGTGTTTCTGAAGAAATACCAGCTTCAGTAAGAATTTTTTCAGCAGTTGTGCGACCAATGCCGAATACGTAAGTTAAAGAAATAACAACGCGTTTGTCTCGAGGAATATCTACACCTGCGATACGTGCCATTCTGAATGCACCTCCTTCTGATTAACCTTGTTTTTGTTTATGTTTAGGGTTTTCACAAATAACCATTACTTTTCCACGTCTACGAATAACTTTACATTTTTCGCAGATTGGTTTAACTGACGGTCTTACTTTCATGTCTCGAACCTCCTTAAAGATTACGGAGTGCTATATTATTTAAAACGGTACGTAATACGACCACGATTTAAATCGTACGGAGATAATTCTACCGTAACTTTGTCTCCTGGTAAAATACGAATGAAGTTCATACGGATTTTACCAGAAACGTGAGCCAATACGACATGCCCATTCTCTAATTCTACTTTGAACATAGCATTTGGCAACGTTTCAAGAACGGTACCTTCGACTTCAATTACATCATCTTTAGCCATTCAATAGTTCTCCCTTCTTCAAATCAGTAACATTTTACACTGCTCTGAAATCCCGGAGAGCCAGCTACTTATAAAGTGGTAAGGATTTCGTATCCTGCTTCTGTAAGAGCAATCGTGTGCTCAAAGTGGGCACACCATTTACCATCTACCGTTACCACTGTCCAGTCATCAGATAGTGTTTTTACATATCGTCTTCCTTGATTCACCATCGGCTCAACACAGATGACCATTCCCGGCTTTAATCTAGGGCCTCTATTTGGTGGACCATAGTGCGGGATTTGAGGGTCCTCATGTAAGTCTTGCCCGATTCCGTGACCAACATACTCCCTAACGATCGAGAACCCATTCTCTTCAGCATGGGTTTGAACCGCATGTGAGATATTTGATAATCTTTCGCCTGGTTTTACTTGTTCTAGACCAAGATACAACGATTTTTCTGTGACATCAAGTAGCTTTTGAACAGATTCAGAAATGTTTCCAACTGGATACGTCCATGCAGAATCGCCATGGTACCCATTGTATTTCGCACCAATATCGATACTGATGATATCGCCCTCTTCGAGCTTGCGCTTCCCTGGAATTCCGTGTACAAGCTCTTCATTTACAGAAGCACAAATGCTCCCCGGAAATCCGTTGTATCCTTTAAAAGATGGCGTAGCACCATATTTTTGAATCGTCTTTTCCGCTATTTGATCGAGCTCTTTCGTTGTAATTCCTGGAGTAATGTGCTGTTTCAACTCTTGATGAGTTAAAGCAACGATCCTGCCAGCTTCTCGCATGATTTCTATCTCGCGAGGAGTTTTGCAGATGATCATTACGCTAAGCCTCCGATGAGAACATCGATATCAGCAAATACTTTATTGATATCTTGCTCACCATTAATGCTTTGTAAGTAGCCAAGCTCCTCGTAGAAATCAAGCAAAGGTTTTGTTTGCTTAATATTTACATCTAAACGATTTGCTACAGTTTCTTCATTGTCATCAGAGCGTTGATATAATTCGCCACCACATTTATCGCACACATCAGCTTTTGCTGGCGGATTGAATTCTAAGTGGTAAGTCGCACCGCACTCTTTACAAATGCGACGGCCTGTAAGGCGTTTTAATAACAACCCTGAATCCACATTAATGTTTAAAACATAGTCGATTTTTTTACCAAGATCTTTCATAATCTCTTCAAGAGCTGATGCTTGTGCAACAGTTCGTGGGAAACCATCTAGTAAGAAACCTCTTACGCAGTCTTCTTGACTTAAACGTTCACGAACGATTCCGATTGTAACTTCATCTGGAACAAGTGCACCTTTATCAATAAAAGATTTTGCTTGTAAACCCATTTCAGTTTCAGCCTTCATAGCTGCACGGAACATATCTCCTGTTGAAATGTGAGGGATGTTATACTTGGCAACAATCTGTTCGGCTTGTGTACCTTTACCAGCACCAGGAAGCCCCATTAAAATTAAGTTCATCCTTGTTCCCCCTCAGAGTACATGAGCATGTAGGGAAGACGATTC
Organism: Bacillus thuringiensis; assembly: GCF_022095615.2. Lineage (NCBI taxonomy): Bacteria > Bacillati > Bacillota > Bacilli > Caryophanales > Bacillaceae > Bacillus > Bacillus thuringiensis. The sequence continues at coordinate 136,927 of NZ_CP155559.1, read as the reverse complement.
TTCCCACTTACTCACTGCTTGATAAACCCTTTGTAATGGCGTTTTACCAGTTGGCTTTCTAGCTGCTTCATTGTTTCTAAAGCAACGCCGACAACGATTAACATACTCGTTCCACCAATCTGTGCAGATGGAGGAAGATTTCCCAATTTCGTAAAGATAACTGGTAAGATTGCAATCGCTGCTAGGAAAATTGATCCTACAAAGGTCAAACGATACAAGATTTTTGTTAGATATTGTTCCGTATTCTTACCCGGACGAATACCTGGAACATATCCACCTTGTTTGTTTAGATTCTCTGACATTTGCTCTGGATTAACCTGAACAAACGCATAGAAATATGTGAAGGCTACAATGAGCGCAACATATATGATCATTCCCACTGGGTGAGAATAGTTAAAGTTTGCAATGATCCACTGCGATACATCATGCTTCGGGAAGAACTGTGCAATAGTTGGAGGCGTAATTAAGAATGAAACAGCAAAAATGACTGGAATAACACCCGCACTATTTACCTTAAGCGGTAAATGTGTGTTTTGTGCTCCAGCATGATTCCCATTCCCTCCTGTTACACGCTTCGCATATTGAATTGGGATCTTTCTAACAGCCTGTTGAATGAAAATAACACCAACAATAACCGCTAGCACAGCTAGTAAGATCAATGCAACTTTAACGATACTCATGAACAATTGATCTCCGATATTTTGAAACTGTTGTTGATACACTTGAGATATAACACTTGGGATCGCTGCGGCAATACCGCCAAAGATAAGGATGGAAATACCATTGCCTACACCTTTAGCTGTAATCTGTTCACCTAACCACATTAAAAATGCAGTACCAGCAGTCAGTACCGTAGCAATGTATAAATAAGTGCTCCAACCAGGATTCAAAATTAATTGCCCACCTACCATACCGTTAAAACCGATTGACATACCAAACCCCTGAATAAACGCAAGAACAATTGTAAAGTAACGCGTGAATTGCGTTAGTTTACGACGGCCCATTTCACCTTGCTTCGACCATTCCGAAAATTTAGGAACAACATCCATCTGCAATAATTGCACGATGATGGATGCTGTAATATACGGCATGATTCCCATCGCGAAGATGGAGAAGTTTTTCAAGGCGCCACCGCCAAATGTATTTAGGATACCTAAGGCATTTAATTGATCTTGTGCTTTCAGTACGTCTCCATTTGTAAATGGCACTGGGATAAACGTGCCAATCCTGAATACGATTAACATCGCTAAAGTGAATAATATTTTACGTCTTATCTCAGCAACGCGCATAAAGTTGGAGATTGTACGAAACATTAGATCACCTCAACTGATCCGCCAGCTGCTTCAATTGCTTCTTTAGCACTTGAAGAGAACTTGTGCGCTTTAACAGTTAATTTTTTCTCTACTGCGCCGCTTGCAAGAATTTTAACACCGTCGTTTAACTTGCTGATAACGCCAGTTTCCAGCAATAATTCAGGTGTTACTTCTGTACCATCTTCAAAACGATTTAACGTTGATAAGTTTACAATAGTAAACTCTTTACGGTTAATGTTTGTGAAGCCGCGTTTTGGTAAACGACGGAATAATGGAGTTTGACCACCTTCGAAGCCAAGACGAACACCGCCACCAGAACGTGCGTTTTGTCCTTTATGACCTTTACCAGCAGTTTTACCGTTACCAGAACCGATACCACGACCGACACGGTTACGTACTTTACGAGAACCTTCTGCAGGTTTTAATTCATGAAGTTTCATTCCCAGGCACCTCCTTATATTAATGAGTTATCCTTAAGCTTCTTTTACAGTTATAAGGTGAGAAACTTTGTTGATCATACCAAGAATAGCAGGAGTTTCTTCCTTAACTACAGTTGAATTCAACTTTTTAAGACCTAAAGCTTCTACCGTCGCACGTTGATCTTGTGGACGACCAATTACACTACGAGTGAGGGTAATTTCTAACTTTTTCGCCATTTGTTTTCCCTCCTTAACCTAGTAGCTCTTCTACAGATTTACCGCGTAATTTTGCAACATCTTCAGCGCGCTTAAGTTCGCTTAATCCGTTCACAGTAGCGCGAATCATGTTGATTGGTGTGTTAGAACCAAGAGATTTCGAAAGAATATCTTGTACACCAGCTAATTCAAGTACCGCACGAACAGGTCCACCAGCAATAACACCAGTACCTTCTGCAGCAGGTTTTAAGAATACTTCACCAGCTCCAAAGTGACCGTTGATTGTGTGTGGAATTGTTGTACCAACTAATGGTACAGCGATTAAGTTTTTCTTAGCGTCTTCGATAGCTTTGCGGATTGCGTCTGGTACCTCTTGTGCTTTACCAGTACCGAATCCAACATGACCGTTTTTATCGCCAACTACAACTAGTGCAGCAAAGCGGAAACGACGACCACCCTTAACAACTTTCGCGACACGATTTATCGTAACTACACGTTCTTCAAGTTCTAATTTACTTGGGTCAATGCGATGCATCAATTTTCCCTCCTTTGACCATTAAAATTGTAATCCAGCCTCACGAGCAGCTTCAGCTAGAGCTTTAACACGGCCATGGTATAAGTAACCACCGCGATCAAATACTACTTCTTTAACGCCTTTCTCTACAGCACGCTTAGCAACTGATTCTCCTACTTTCGTAGCAGCTTCAGTATTGCTAGTACCGTTAAGAGCAAGGTCTTTATCAAGAGTAGATGCACTTACTAACGTTACACCATTCACATCATCAATAACTTGAGCGTAAATATGTTGATTAGAACGGAACACGTTTAAACGTGGACGTTCTGCAGTACCAGTAAGTTTAGCACGTACACGTGCATGTCTTTTCTTACGAGTCGCATTTTTATCAGCTTTAGTGATCATTCTTGTCACTCCTTTCTCTCACCTAACGGGTTTACTTAGCAGTTTTACCTTCTTTACGACGAACAACTTCGCCTTCGTAACGAATACCTTTACCTTTGTAAGGCTCAGGAGCACGTACAGCACGGATGTTAGCAGCAAATTCGCCAACACGTTGCTTGTCGATACCTTTGATTACGATTTTAGTTGGTACAGGTACTTCAACTTCAAGACCTGATTCCGGAGTCATTTCTACTGGATGAGAATAACCTACGCTTAAAACAAGTTTATCTCCTTGTTTTTGAGCACGGTAACCAACACCGACTAATTCAAGTCCGCGTGCGAAACCTGCAGTTACACCTTCAACCATGTTTCCGATTAAAGCACGAGTTGTACCGTGTAATGCACGGTGTTCCTTCTGTTCAGATGGACGCTCAACTGTTAGTGTATTTTCTTCAATTTTGATAGACATATCAGCATTGAATTTACGAGTTAATTCACCTTTAGGGCCTTTTACTGTTACAGTATTGTCTTCTGCAATTGTAATAGTAACACCTGCAGGGATTTCAAGAATCTTTTTACCAATACGAGACATGTGGTCACACCTCCGTTCGTTTTAAATATATATTACCAAACGTATGCTACTACTTCTCCACCAGTTTGTAATTGACGAGCGTCTTTGTCTGTCATTACTCCCTTAGATGTAGAAACAAGAGCGATACCTAATCCGTTAAGTACACGTGGTACTTCATCAGCTTTAGCGTAAACGCGTAAGCCAGGTTTACTGATACGTTTTAATCCAGTGATTACACGTTCATTGTTTGCACCATATTTCAGGAAAATACGAAGGATACCTTGTTTGTTATCCTCGATGTATTCTACATCACGAATGAAACCTTCACGTTTTAAAAGTTCAGCGATCTCTTTTTTGATTTTAGAAGCAGGAACCTCTAATTTCTCATGACGTACCATGTTCGCATTACGGATGCGAGTAAGCATGTCTGCAATTGGATCTGTCATCACCATGTGTTTTACCTCCTTCCCATTTGTGGGTTTTACCAACTAGCTTTTTTAACACCAGGAATTTGACCTTTATATGCAAGTTCACGGAAACAAATACGGCAAAGCTTAAATTTGCGGTATACAGAATGCGGACGACCGCAGCGTTCGCAACGTGTATACTCTTGTACTTTAAACTTAGGAGTACGCTTTTGTTTCGCTATCATAGATTTTTTAGCCACGTTTTCGCCTCCTCTACTTAGCGTTGGCTTCCATTATTTTTGGAATGGCATACCGAATTGTGTTAAAAGTTCACGAGCTTCTTCATCAGTTTTCGCTGTAGTAACGATTACGATGTCCATACCGCGGACTTTGCTTACTTTATCATAATCGATCTCAGGGAAGATAAGTTGCTCTTTAACACCTAATGTGTAGTTCCCACGACCATCGAATGATTTCTTAGAAACACCACGGAAATCACGTACACGTGGTAAAGAAACTGATACTAATTTGTCGAAGAACTCATACATTTGCTCGCCGCGTAAAGTTACTTTCGCACCGATTGGCATACCTTCACGAAGACGGAAACCAGCGATTGATTTTTTAGCACGAGTTACAACAGGCTTTTGACCTGCGATTTGTGTTAATTCTTCTACTGCATTGTCTAAAGCTTTTGAGTTAGATACCGCGTCACCAACACCAGTGTTGATTACGATCTTTTCGATTTTCGGTACTTCCATCACAGATTTATAGTTAAACTTGCTCACTAGAGCAGGAGTAATTTCCTTTTGGAACTTCTCTTTAAGGCGATTCAATGAAGTGACCTCCTTTCTTAAGAAAATTATTTATCTAATAATTCACCAGATTTTTTTGCAATACGAACTTTTTTACCATCTTCTACTTTGAAGCCTACGCGAGTAGGTTCACCTGTTTTCGGATCTAAAACCATAACGTTAGAAACGTGAATAGGTGCTTCTTTAGTAATAATTCCACCTTGTGGATTTAATTGAGATGGCTTAGAGTGTTTTTTAACGATGTTAACACCCTCAACGATAACACGGTTTTGCTTTGGGAAAGCCACAAGGATAACGCCTTGTTTTCCTTTGTCTTTTCCAGTGATTACCTGTACTTTATCACCTTTTTTTACATGCATCTTAATTCTGCACCTCCTTAGCAAGGCAATACCTTAAATTATAGAACTTCTGGAGCTAAAGAAACGATCTTCATGAAGTTGCTATCACGTAATTCACGAGCTACTGGTCCGAAGATACGAGTACCACGTGGGCTCTTATCGTCTTTGATGATAACCGCTGCGTTTTCATCAAATTTGATATAAGAACCGTCCGGACGACGAGCTCCGCTCTTCGTACGTACTACTACTGCTTTAACAACGTCACCTTTTTTAACAACGCCACCTGGTGTTGCTTGTTTTACCGTAGCAACGATAATGTCACCAATGTTAGCATATTTACGACCAGAGCCGCCTAATACTTTAATTGTTAAAAGTTCACGTGCACCAGAGTTGTCAGCAACTTTCAAACGAGATTCTTGTTGGATCATGTTATGAAACCTCCCTTCGGACTAAAAATTCCGATTCGTCTATTTAGATAATAACCGCTTCTTCAACGATTTCAACTAAACGGAAACGCTTAGTAGCAGAAAGCGGGCGAGTTTCCATGATTTTAACGATATCGCCAAGTTTCGCTTGGTTTTGCTCATCATGGGCTTTGTACTTCTTAGAATACTTAACACGTTTTCCGTACAAGGAATGAGTTTTGTAAGTTTCAACTAAAACTGTAATCGTTTTGTCCATTTTGTCAGACACAACACGACCAGTATAAACTTTGCGTTGGTTACGTTCGCTCACTATGCAAACCTCCCCTCAATTTATCGATTAATTCCGATCTCTCTTTCACGAACTACAGTTTTCATACGAGCAATTGCTTTACGCACTTCACGAATGCGAGTTGGATTCTCTAATTGTCCTGTAGCAAGTTGGAAGCGAAGATTGAACAATTCTTCCTTTAAAGCTTTAACTTTTGTTTCGATTTCGGCAGTGGTTAATTCACGAATATCATTAGTTTTCATTAGATTCACCACCATTTTCTTCACGTTTTACGAATTTACATTTCACAGGTAACTTGTGAGCTGCAAGACGTAATGCTTCGCGTGCTACCTCTTCAGATACACCCGCGATTTCGAACATAATTTTCCCAGGTTTTACTACTGCTACCCAGCCTTCTGGTGCCCCTTTACCGGAACCCATACGTACTTCTAGAGGTTTTGCAGTGTAAGGTTTAGAAGGGAAAATTTTAATCCATACTTTACCGCCACGTTTCATGTAACGAGTCATTGCACGACGAGCAGCTTCGATTTGACGGTTTGTAATCCATGAAGCAGCTTGTGCTTGTAAACCGAATTCACCGAAAGCAATTTCAGTTCCACCTTTTGCACGACCACGCATTTTACCACGATGCTCTCTACGATATTTTACGCGTTTTGGCATTAACATATTATTTTCCTCCTTCCTCAGAAGCTTTCTTTTTTGTAGGAAGGACTTCTCCACGGTAGATCCATACTTTTACGCCTAATTTACCGTATGTTGTATCAGCTTCAACTGCTGCATAGTCAATATCAGCGCGAAGTGTATGAAGTGGAACAGTTCCTTCACTGTAAGATTCTGCACGAGCGATATCAGCTCCGCCAAGACGACCAGAAACCTGTGTTTTAATACCTTTAGCACCTGCACGCATAGCACGTTGAATAACTTGCTTTTGTGCACGACGGAATGATACACGGTTTTCTAATTGACGAGCGATGTTTTCGCCTACTAATTTAGCGTTAAGATCAGCTCTCTTAACTTCTAAAATGTTGATGTGTACACGCTTGCCTGTTAATTGGTTAAGTGCTTTACGAAGTGCTTCAACTTCAGTACCACCTTTACCAATTACCATACCAGGTTTTGCAGTGTGAATTGTAACATTTACACGATTTGCTGCACGTTCGATTTCTACTTTAGCAACAGCAGAATCTTTTAAGCGTACAGTAATGTACTCACGGATTTTGATGTCTTCATGTAATAATGTAGCATAATCTTTCTCTGCGAACCAACGAGATTCCCAGTCACGGATAACGCCGACACGAAGACCAATTGGATTAACCTTTTGACCCATCGATTATCCCTCCTTCTTTTCTGATACCACAACTGTAATGTGGCTTGTGCGTTTGTTAATTTGGCTTGCACGACCCATTGCACGTGGACGGAAACGTTTCAACGTTGGACCTTCGTCAACGAAAACTTTTTCAACAACTAGGTTGTTAATATCCATCTCATAATTGTGCTCTGCATTTGCGATTGCAGATTTTAAAACTTTCTCTACAACTGGAGAAGCAGTTTTTGGTGTGTGGTTAAGGATAGCAATCGCTTCACCCACTTGCTTACCTCGGATTAAGTCTACTACTAAACGAACTTTACGAGGAGCAATACGAACTGTTCTCGCTACTGCTTTAGCTTGCATTGAAGTGCCTCCTCTCATTATCTTCTAGTTTTCTTATCGTCAGCAAGGTGACCTTTATACGTACGAGTTGGTGCGAATTCACCTAACTTATGGCCAACCATATCCTCAGTGATGTACACAGGTACGTGTTTACGACCATCATATACAGCGATTGTGTGTCCGATGAACTGAGGGAAGATTGTTGAACGGCGAGACCAAGTTTTAACAACTTGTTTTTGCTCAGATGCAACTAATTTTTCCATTTTGCTCATTAAGTGATCATCGACAAATGGTCCTTTTTTTAAGCTACGAGCCATTTTGGTGCCTCCCTTCGTGATTGGCGTACGGTTCTAGAAATGAACCGTACTACAATCCCATTATTTTTTACGACGACGAACGATGAATTTGTCAGACGCTTTGTTTTTCTTACGAGTCTTGAATCCAAGAGTTGGTTTACCCCATGGAGACATTGGAGACTTACGTCCGATTGGAGAACGTCCTTCACCACCACCGTGTGGGTGATCAACCGGGTTCATTACAGAACCACGAACTGTTGGGCGTTTACCTAACCAGCGAGAGCGACCTGCTTTACCGATTTTGATAAGTTCGTGTTGTTCGTTACCTACTTGACCGATTGAAGCGCGACAAGCAGATAATACAAGACGTACTTCACCAGAAGTTAAACGTACAAGTACGTATTTACCTTCTTTACCAAGTACTTGAGCAGATGTACCAGCAGAACGAACTAATTGTCCGCCACGACCAGGCTTAAGCTCGATATTATGAACAACAGTACCTACTGGAATGTTGATTAATGGTAATGCGTTACCGATTTTGATGTCAGCTTCTGGGCCAGACATAACTTCCATACCTACTTCTAAAGATTTAGGAGCAAGAATGTAACGTTTTTCACCGTCAACGTAGTTAATTAATGCGATATTCGCAGAGCGGTTTGGATCGTATTCGATCGTAGCAACGCGTCCTGGAATTCCATCTTTGTTACGCTTAAAGTCGATGATACGGTATTGACGCTTATGTCCGCCACCTTGATGACGTACAGTAATTTTACCTTGGTTATTACGACCAGCCTTCTTGCTTAAAGGAGCAAGTAATGACTTTTCTGGTCTGTCAGTCGTGATTTCAGCGAAATCATTCGTAGTCATATTACGACGACCGTTAGTAGTTGGATTATACTTTTTAATTCCCATCTCAATTTCCCTCCTTCTTTAGTAAGAATTAAACGCCTTGGAAGATTTCGATTTCTTTGCTGTCAGCAGTTAGCTTAACGATTGCTTTACGACGACGGCTAGTAAAACCAGCGTGACGACCAACGCGTTTTGCTTTCGGCTTGTAGTTCATGATGTTCACTTTTTCTACTTTAACACCAAAGATCGCTTCAAGAGCATCTTTAACTTCTGTTTTATTAGATTTAACGTCCACATCGAACGTGTATTTTTTTTCAGCCATCATTTCCATAGAACGTTCAGTGATAACTGGGCGCTTAATGATATCACGAGGATCTCTCATTATGCAAGCACCTCCTCTACTTTTTCCACTGCCGCTTTTGTCATGATTAGCTTATCATGATGAAGCACGTCTAAAACGTTTACGCCATCAGCAGTGATTACTGTTACTCCAGGGATATTGCGAGCAGATAACTCTACAGATTCGTTTGCATCAGCAGTTACGATAAGAGCTTTCTTCTCAACAGTTAATCCTTTAAGTACTGCTAGCATGTCTTTTGTTTTTGGTGCATTTAATACTAGGTCTTCAAGAACTACAATGTTGTTCTCAACTACTTTAGTAGCTAATGCAGATTTGATTGCTAAACGACGAACCTTCTTAGGAAGTTTGTACGCATAGCTTCTTGGTGTAGGTCCGAATACCGTACCACCACCACGCCATTGAGGAGAGCGGATAGACCCTTGACGAGCACGTCCAGTTCCTTTTTGACGCCATGGTTTACGACCACCACCACGAACTTCAGAACGAGTTTTTACTTTGTGTGTACCTTGACGTAAAGATGCACGTTGCATCATTACAGCTTCGAAAAGTACAGCTTCATTTGGTTCGATACCGAAAATAGCTTCAGCTAATTCGATTTCACCAACCTGTGAACCAGTTTGGTTATATACAGTAACTTTTGGCATTGGAATTCCTCCTTCCTATTGTGAATTATTTGCTAACCTTCACAGCGCCTTGAACAACTACAAGAGATTTCTTAGCACCTGGAACGTTACCTTTTACTAGTAATAAGTTGCGCTCAGTGTCAACTTGAACGATTTCTAAGTTTTGGATAGTAACTTGGTCTCCACCCATACGTCCAGCAAGTTTTTTGCCTTTGAATACACGGTTCGGAGCAACTGGGCCCATTGAACCTGGACGACGGTGATAGCGAGAACCATGAGACATAGGTCCGCGAGATTGTCCGTGGCGTTTGATAACACCTTGGAAACCTTTACCTTTAGAAATTCCTGTTACGTCAACGATTTCACCTGCAGCGAAAACTTCAACTTTTACCTCTTGACCAACCTCTAATCCGTCCACGTCTGCATCGCGGATTTCGCGAATGAAGCGCTTAGGAGTTGTAGATGCTTTAGCAGTGTGGCCTTGTTCAGGTTTGTTAGTTAACTTTTCACGTTTATCTTCAAATCCTAACTGGATTGCATTGTAGCCATCAGTTTCAGTTGTTTTCTTTTGAAGAACAACGTTTGGATTAGCAGCGATAACTGTTACTGGGATTAACTCACCGTTCTCAGCAAATACTTGAGTCATACCGATCTTTCTTCCTAAGATTCCTTTGGTCATGAGTTACACCTCCTACATTTTTAAGTTATATGAATTATAGTTTGATTTCGATATCTACACCAGACGGTAAGTCTAAACGCATTAATGAATCTACTGTTTGTGGAGTAGGACTCACGATATCGATTAAACGTTTGTGTGTGCGCATTTCGAATTGCTCACGAGAATCTTTGTACTTATGAACAGCACGAAGAATTGTGTAAATAGTCTTCTCAGTTGGTAATGGGATCGGACCAGAAACTGTTGCCCCAGAACGCTTAGCTGTTTCTACAATTTTCTCAGCTGATTGATCAAGAATACGGTGATCATAAGCTTTTAAACGGATACGAATTTTTTCTTTTGCCATTATTTTCCCTCCTTCGTTCGCCTATTTCTAAAATAGACCTTCTCCATGGAAATTTCCCCACACCATGCCATGGCAAAGCGGCCGGGTGTGTCAGCAACCTTCCACTTCATCGCAGTCAAAGACCAACATTGTCTATTATACAATGTTATTCGTCTAGATGCAAGCATCTTTTTGTTTGCATCTGCTTTTCTCTACTTTTGCTATTATACATGGCACTTTAAAGAATTTCAAGTTTTCATCTGCTCTTATTCAACTTACAGTTTATGGATGTTACTTCTTGTTTTATATACTATAGAAGAAACTCATTCAAAGGCAGAAAACACACCTCTTTCTTCTATATTAATAAACAATAAAAAAACTCAAGGGAGAATCCCTTGAGTTTTTTAATAATCTATTTAAAGATTACTCAGCAACGATTGTAGCAACTACACCGTAACCTACTGTACGTCCACCTTCACGAATAGAGAATTTAGTTCCCTCTTCGATAGCGATTGGAGCGATAAGTTCGATAGTCATTTCGATGTTGTCACCAGGCATTACCATTTCAGTACCTTCTGGTAATTGGATGATACCAGTTACGTCAGTTGTACGGAAGTAGAACTGAGGACGGTAGTTAGCGAAGAATGGAGTGTGACGTCCACCTTCTTCTTTAGATAATACGAAAACTTCAGCTTTGAATTTAGCGTGAGCTTTTACAGAGCCAGTTTTAGCAAGAACTTGTCCACGTTGGATGTCTTCACGAGCAACCCCACGAAGTAAAGCACCGATGTTGTCTCCAGCTTGAGCTTGGTCAAGAAGTTTACGGAACATCTCTACACCAGTTACAGTTGTAGAAGCATTTTCTTCAGCAAGACCGATGATTTCTACTACGTCACCAACTTTAACGATTCCGCGCTCTACACGACCAGTTGCAACTGTACCACGACCTGTGATAGAGAATACATCCTCGATAGGCATTAAGAATGGTTTGTCAGTTTCACGTTCTGGAGTTGGGATGTAAGCATCAACTTCAGTCATTAATTCAATGATTTTTGCTTCCCAATCAGCTTCTCCTTGAAGAGCTTTAAGAGCAGAACCTTTGATTACAGGAATGTCGTCGCCTGGGAATCCGTATTCAGATAATAGGTCGCGAACTTCCATTTCTACTAATTCTAATAATTCTTCGTCATCTACCATGTCGCATTTGTTTAAGAATACAACGATGTAAGGAACACCTACTTGACGAGAAAGAAGGATGTGCTCACGTGTTTGAGGCATTGGGCCATCAGCAGCAGATACTACTAAGATACCGCCGTCCATTTGAGCAGCACCAGTGATCATGTTTTTAACATAGTCAGCGTGACCTGGGCAGTCAACGTGTGCATAGTGACGAGTTTCAGTTTCGTACTCAACGTGTGCAGTTGAGATTGTGATTCCGCGCTCTCTTTCTTCTGGAGCAGCGTCGATTTGATCGTATCCGCGTGCTTCAGCACCACCAGCTTTTGCAAGAACTGTAGTGATCGCAGCAGTTAATGTAGTTTTACCATGGTCAACGTGGCCGATTGTACCGATGTTAACATGGGGTTTAGAACGTTCGAATTTAGCTTTAGCCATTCTAAATTCCTCCTTAGTTTATATAGGTTATTTTATATTTAGACTAGAAAGTGAAACTTACGTCCCACTTTCTAAGCTTACATAAGTAGTTATACTTGAACAATCGATAAAAATCAATTATTCACCTTTATTTTTTTTAATAATTTCTTCAGAAACAGACTTCGGTACTTCTTCATAATGATCAAATGTCATTGAGAATGTTCCGCGTCCTTGAGTGTTAGAACGTAATGCCGTTGCATAACCGAACATTTCAGAAAGTGGAACCATAGCGCGAACAACTTGTGCGTTACCGCGAGCTTCCATACCTTCTACACGTCCACGACGAGATGTTACGTCGCCCATAATGTCACCCATGTATTCTTCAGGAATTACAACTTCAACTTTCATCATTGGCTCAAGAATTACTGGGCTACATTTAGAAACCGCAGCTTTAAGTGCCATAGATGCAGCGATTTTGAACGCCATCTCAGATGAATCGACATCATGGTAAGATCCGTCAACTAACGCAGCTTTGATGTCAACTAGTGGATAACCAGCTAGTACACCATTTTTAAGTGAGTCTTCAAGACCCGCTCCAACAGCTGGGATGTATTCACGTGGAACTACACCACCGACGATTTTGTTTTGGAATTCAAAACCTTTACCTTCTTCATTAGGTTCAAACTCAATCCAAACGTGACCGAATTGTCCACGACCACCAGATTGACGAGCGAACTTACCTTCAACTTTCGCAGCAGCGCGGAAAGTCTCACGGTATGCTACCTGAGGAGCACCAACGTTTGCTTCCACTTTGAATTCACGACGCATACGGTCAACGATGATATCAAGGTGAAGTTCACCCATACCAGCGATGATTGTTTGGCCAGTTTCTTGGTCAGTGTGAGCACGGAATGTTGGATCTTCTTCAGAAAGCTTAGATAATGCTGTACCCATTTTATCTTGGTCAGCTTTAGATTTTGGTTCGATAGCTACAGAGATAACTGGCTCTGGGAATTCCATAGACTCAAGGATAACAAGACTCTTCTCATCACAAAGAGTATCACCAGTAGTAGTATCTTTTAAACCTACAGCAGCAGCGATATCACCAGCGTAAACTGTTGAAATCTCTTCACGGCTGTTAGCGTGCATTTGTAGGATACGACCTACACGCTCACGCTTACCTTTAGTTGAGTTTTTCACGTATGATCCAGAGTTTAACACACCAGAATACACACGGAAGAACGTTAACTTACCAACATAAGGGTCAGTCATGATTTTGAATGCTAAAGCTGCGAATGGTTCTTCATCGCTAGACTTACGTTCGATTTCTTCATCTGTATCCGGAAGAGTACCTTTAATAGCTGGTACATCTAATGGAGATGGTAGGTAATCGATAACTGCATCTAACAGAATTTGAACACCTTTATTTTTGAATGCAGAACCACAGATTACCGGGAAGAATTCTACAGAAGTTGTAGCCTTACGGATACCAGCTTTAAGCTCTTCTACAGTGATTTCTTCACCTTCTAGGTACTTCATCATCATTTCTTCATCAAGCTCAGCTACCGCTTCAATAAGTTTTCCACGGTATTCTGCAGCTAATTCTTTGTGCTCTTCAGGAATTTCAACACGCTCGATGTCTGTTCCTAAATCGTTACCGTACATGTAAGCACATTCTTCAACAAGGTCAATGATACCATTGAACTCATCTTCAGCACCGATTGGTAACTGAATTGGGTGTGCGTTTGCTTGTAAACGATCGTGGATTGTTCCTACAGAGTATAAGAAATCTGCACCAATCTTATCCATTTTGTTAACGAATACGATACGAGGTACACCGTAAGTAGTAGCCTGACGCCAAACAGTTTCTGTTTGTGGTTCTACACCAGATTGTGCATCAAGTACTGCTACCGCACCATCAAGTACGCGTAAAGAACGTTCTACTTCTACTGTGAAGTCTACGTGTCCTGGAGTGTCAATGATGTTTACACGGTGACCTTTCCATTGAGCTGTAGTTGCAGCAGAAGTAATTGTGATACCACGCTCTTGCTCTTGCTCCATCCAGTCCATCTGAGATGCACCTTCATGAGTTTCACCGATTTTATGAATACGTCCTGTGTAATACAGAATACGCTCAGTTGCTGTTGTTTTACCAGCATCGATGTGAGCCATGATACCAATATTACGAGTGTTTTCTAAAGAGAACTCTCTTGTCATTTGGTGTCTTGCTCCTTCCATATATGGATTGGATTTTTTTATTTTAAGTAGCAAAAAAGCCACTTTATATTGTTACACATGTCAGTATGTCCAGTACCCTCATTATGTAAAACGAGCGCCCAACGAAAGGGAGAGGCATTCTCCCTCTCCACACTTCCATAAGCGACAAATAAAGCGGTTTATGCTTACATTTATTTTACGTTGAATCCTACCAACGGTAATGAGCAAATGCTTTGTTAGCTTCTGCCATTTTATGAGTGTCTTCACGTTTCTTAACAGATGCACCAGCGTTGTTAGCTGCATCTAAGATTTCGTAAGCTAGACGCTCTTCCATAGTTTTTTCACCACGAAGACGAGCATAGTTTACTAACCAGCGAAGACCTAAAGTTGTACGGCGTTCTGGACGAACCTCAACTGGAACTTGGTAGTTAGCACCACCAACACGACGAGCACGTACTTCAAGAACAGGCATGATGTTCTTAAGAGCTTGCTCGAATACTTCCATAGGGTCTTTCTCTGAACGTTCACGAACGATATCGAAAGCGTTATAAAGAATTGTTTGAGATTTACCTTTTTTACCGTCAACCATCATTTTGTTGATAAGGCGTGTTACTAGCTTAGAATTGTACATTGGATCTGGTAACACGTCACGTTTCGCAACAGGTCCTTTACGAGGCATATTGAGTTCCTCCTTTCATTTTAAAGTTATTATTTTTTAGCAGGTTTTGGTCGCTTAGTACCATATTTAGAACGTCCTTGCATACGTTTGTCAACACCAGCTGTGTCAAGCGCACCACGAACGATGTGGTAACGTACTCCCGGTAAATCCTTTACACGACCACCGCGAATTAATACTACGCTATGCTCTTGTAGGTTATGACCGATACCTGGGATGTAAGCTGTAACCTCGATACCGTTTGTTAAACGTACACGAGCGTATTTACGTAACGCTGAGTTAGGTTTCTTTGGAGTCATTGTACCAACACGAGTACATACACCACGTTTTTGAGGTGCAGAGATATCAGTTGATTTTTTCTTTAAAGAGTTGAACCCTTTGTTTAACGCAGGTGATTTAGATTTCCATACTTTATCAGTACGACCATTTCTCACTAATTGGTTAATAGTAGGCATTTGATTATCCTCCCTTCGCATGTTTGTATGACCACATATCCAGGTGGTTCATTATTAGTTGAAAACAAAGTTTTTGCAAGGGAGAGCAAATGCTCTCTCCTCACAAAAACAGTTTTAACTTATTATTCCTATTGCTGAAGCTCCTACTTGAATCCCCGAAACTTTTCCAAGCTTACGAACTGATTCAACTTTTGTTATGGGTACGTTATGTTGCAAGGCAGTACAAATGATTATATGGGTTAACCGCATATCAGCATCTTCTGCAATAACAACTTCTTTAACTATACCATTTTTGATTGCCTCCAATGTACGTTTATGACCAACGACTACATTTTCAGCATTTGACACTTTTTGATAAGACATATAAATATCCTCCAAAGCATCGTTCAGGAGCAACCTTGATTATAGTAACATTTTGACTCATACAATGTCAACTAGGATTAACTGTTTTTATACAAAATTTACGACGGAAAATTTTACTGTTCCACATAAACTTCATCGTTTTCTACATTCATGTCACCTTGTGTTGTTTTTACAAGATCCACTTTGCGATAACGATTCATACCTGTTCCAGCAGGAACAAGCTTACCGATAATAACATTTTCTTTCAATCCTAGAAGTTCATCGCGTTTACCCTTAATCGCTGCATCAGTTAAGACACGTGTCGTTTCTTGGAACGATGCTGCAGATAAGAATGAATCAGTTTCAAGTGAAGCTTTTGTAATACCAAGTAGAACAGGTCTAGCCGTTGCTGGTTGTTTACCTTTCAGTAACACCTTCGCATTCGCATCAGTAAACTGATGGATATCTAGTAATGTTCCTGGTAATACATCTGTTTCACCTGCATCACTTACACGAACTTTACGTAACATTTGACGTACCATTACTTCTACGTGTTTGTCACCAATTTCTACCCCTTGCATACGGTATACTTTTTGAACTTCACGTAATAAGTATTCTTGAACTGCTGTAATGTCCGTTACTTTTAGTAATTCTTTCGGATCAATAGAACCTTCTGTTAACTCTTTACCGTGGCTAATTGGCTGTCCTAGAGTTACTTTCAGACGCGCACCGTAAGGAATAGCATACGTACGAGCTTCAACTTCACCCTGTACAACTACTTCTTGGCGATCTTTAACATCGTTGATCGCTGCGATAACACCATCGATTTCACTGATAACTGCCTGACCTTTCGGGTTACGAGCTTCGAAGATCTCTTGGATACGAGGTAAACCTTGAGTGATATCATCTCCGGCAACCCCACCTGTATGGAACGTACGCATCGTTAACTGTGTACCTGGCTCACCGATAGATTGAGCTGCGATAATACCTACCGCTTCTCCTACTTCTACGTCTGTACCAGTTGCTAAGTTACGACCGTAACACTTCTTACATACACCGTGGCGAGTGTTACACGTGAACGCTGAACGAATGTTTACAGTTTCAACACCCGAATTTTCAACGATATGAGCGATATCTTCAGTAATTAGTTGGTTTTCACTAACTAATACTTCACCTGTTTCAGGATGTTTTACAGTTTTTCTTGCAAAACGTCCAACAAGACGATCATATAATGACTCAATTACTTCATTACCCTCTTTAATCGCACCAATTAATAGACCACGATCTGTTCCACAATCATCTTCACGGACAATTACATCTTGTGCAACGTCTACAAGACGACGTGTTAAGTAACCAGAATCGGCAGTTTTAAGTGCTGTATCGGCAAGACCTTTACGCGCACCATGCGTAGAGATGAAGTACTCAAGTACTGTTAAACCTTCACGGAAACTTGATTTAATTGGAAGTTCGATAATACGACCAGATGGATTGGCCATCAGACCACGCATACCAGCAAGCTGAGTAAAGTTCGATGCGTTACCACGGGCACCGGAATCACTCATCATGAAGATTGGATTGCGCTTATTCAAGGATTTCATCAGTTTTCCTTGGATAACATCTTTTGCATTACTCCAAATAGAGATAACGCGATCGTAACGTTCTTCTTCCGTGATTAAACCGCGACGGAATTGTTTAATTACATTATCTACTTTTGCTTGTGCTTCATGGAGAATTTCATCTTTTTCGCCTAATACAAGAATGTCAGATACCCCAACTGTAATACCAGCTTTTGTAGAGTACTTAAATCCTAAGTTTTTCATGCGGTCAAGCATGCGAGATGTTTCCGTAATTTGGAAACGTTTAAATACTTCCGCAATGATGTTACCAAGGATCTTCTTGCTAAATGGCGCCACTTCTTCGCGACTAGCAATAATTTCTTTAATGTTCGCACCTTTTTCAACGAAATACTCCGCTGGTGTTTCTTTTTCAAGGTTTGAGTTTGTCGGTTCATTAATATAAGGGAACGACTCTGGTAAGATTTCGTTAAATATTAATTTACCAACTGTTGTTAATAGAAGCTTACCTTTTTGCTCTTCAGTAAATGTTACGTTATTTACTGAACTTGCAGCAACTGCAACACGTGTGTGCAGATGTACATATCCATTTTGGTATGCAAGTATCGCTTCGTTTGCATCTTTGAAGACCATACCTTCACCGATTGCGCCTTCACGCTCAAGTGTTAAGTAGTAGTTACCTAATACCATATCCTGAGATGGAGTAACAACTGGTTTTCCGTCTTTTGGATTCAAGATGTTTTGTGCCGCTAACATAAGAATACGAGCTTCTGCTTGTGCCTCTGATGATAACGGTACGTGAACCGCCATTTGGTCACCGTCAAAGTCCGCGTTGTATGCAGTACATACAAGTGGGTGAAGACGAATTGCGCGACCTTCTACTAATGTAGGTTCAAACGCCTGGATACCAAGACGGTGAAGTGTTGGTGCGCGGTTTAGAAGTACTGGATGCTCTTTGATCACAGATTCTAAAACGTCCCAAACTTCAGGTTGTACACGCTCGATTTTACGTTTAGCACTTTTAATGTTGTGTGCTAAACCTTTTCCAACTAACTCTTTCATAACGAAAGGCTTAAACAATTCAAGCGCCATTTCTTTCGGTAATCCACATTGGTACATCTTTAAGTTCGGTCCTACAACGATTACAGAACGGCCAGAGTAGTCAACACGTTTACCTAATAGGTTTTGACGGAAACGTCCTTGTTTACCTTTAAGCATGTGAGATAGTGATTTTAATGGACGGTTACCTGGTCCAGTAACTGGACGGCCACGGCGACCATTATCGATTAATGCGTCTACAGCTTCTTGTAACATACGTTTTTCGTTTTGAACGATGATGCTTGGTGCACCCAAGTCCAATAGACGTTTTAAACGATTATTACGGTTAATTACACGACGGTATAAGTCGTTTAAGTCAGAAGTAGCAAAACGTCCACCATCCAACTGTACCATTGGGCGTAGTTCTGGTGGGATAACTGGAAGAACATCTAGGATCATCCAAGATGGGTGATTTCCAGAGTTACGGAATGCTTCTAATACTTCTAGACGTTTAATAGCACGAGTACGGCGTTGTCCTTGCGCTGTTTTTAATTCTTCTTTTAAGAAGTCTACTTCTTTATCTAAATCAATGTCTTGTAGTAGCTTTTTAATCGCTTCTGCACCCATAGCAGCTTGGAATGTGCTACCATATCGATCACGATATGCACGGTATTCTTTTTCAGAAAGTAATTGCTTCTTATCAAGTGGTGTATCTCCACTTTCTGTTACAACATAAGAAGCGAAATAAATTACTTCTTCAAGCGCGCGAGGGGACATGTCTAAGACAAGTCCCATGCGGCTCGGGATACCTTTGAAATACCAAATATGAGATACAGGAGCAGCTAATTCGATATGACCCATACGTTCACGACGAACTTTTGCACGCGTTACTTCAACGCCACATCGATCACAAACTACACCTTTATAACGTACACGTTTGTATTTTCCGCAATGACATTCCCAGTCCTTTTGTGGTCCGAAAATACGCTCACAGAACAAGCCATCTTTCTCAGGCTTTAACGTACGATAGTTAATTGTTTCTGGTTTCTTAACTTCACCGTATGACCAAGAACGAATCTTGTCAGGTGAAGCAAGTCCAATCTTCATATATTCAAAGTTATTTACATCTATCAAGGGGCCTACCTCCCTTTTAGTCTACAGGTTATCCCAATTATTCCTTAGTTGTCTCAACTTCGACATTCAATTTATCTGCTGATTGATGATCGTCGTCATCTTCTGTATCACGCATTTCGATTTCTTTATCGTCGCTAGACATCATTTTAACGTCCATACCTAAACTTTGCAGCTCTTTAATCAATACTTTGAATGATTCAGGAACGCCTGGTTCTGGAACATTTTCGCCTTTAACAATTGCTTCATACGTCTTAACACGTCCAACAACATCATCAGACTTCACTGTTAAGATTTCTTGAAGAGTATAAGCAGCACCGTAAGCTTCAAGTGCCCAAACCTCCATCTCACCGAAACGCTGTCCACCGAACTGAGCTTTACCTCCAAGAGGCTGCTGCGTTACAAGTGAGTATGGTCCAGTAGAACGAGCATGAAGTTTATCGTCAACCATGTGCGCAAGTTTGATCATATACATGACACCAACAGATACGCGGTTATCGAATGGTTCACCAGTACGTCCGTCATACAGGATTGTTTTCGCGTCATTTGCCATACCAGCTTCTTCAATCGTGCCCCAAACATCTTCCTCACGAGCACCATCGAATACTGGTGTTGCAATGTGAATACCAAGGTATCTTGCTGCCATACCAAGATGAAGCTCTAATACCTGACCGATATTCATACGAGATGGTACCCCTAATGGGTTTAACATGATATCAATTGGCGTACCGTCTGGTAAGTAAGGCATATCTTCTTCTGGTAAAATACGAGAGATAACACCTTTGTTACCGTGACGTCCGGCCATCTTGTCACCTTCAGAGATTTTACGTTTTTGAACGATATATGCACGTACAAGTTGATTCACGCCTGGTGGCAATTCATCGCCATCTTCACGGTTGAATACTTTTACGTCTAAGATAATACCGCCACCACCGTGTGGTACACGTAGTGATGTATCACGTACCTCACGTGCTTTTTCTCCAAAGATAGCATGTAATAGACGTTCTTCAGCTGTTAATTCTGTTACACCTTTAGGTGTTACTTTACCAACAAGTAAATCTCCATCTTTTACTTCCGCACCAACGCGAATGATACCGCGCTCGTCAAGGTTGCGTAATGCATCTTCCCCAACGTTTGGAATGTCACGTGTAATTTCTTCTGGTCCAAGCTTCGTATCACGAGCTTCTGACTCATATTCTTCAATATGAATAGAAGTGTACACATCGTCTTTTACAAGGCGCTCACTCATAATGATCGCATCCTCGTAGTTATAACCGTCCCAAGTCATGAAGCCAACAAGCACGTTACGTCCAAGTGCTAGTTCACCTAATTCCATAGAAGGACCATCCGCAAGAATCTCACCTTTTACAACTTCATTTCCAACACTTACGATTGGACGTTGGTTGTAGCAAGTTCCTTGGTTAGAACGAATGAATTTTTGCATTTTATAGCGATCTAAGTCGCCTTTTACTGTTTGACCGTCAACTTCTACATAGCGACGTACCCAAACTTCACGTGCTTCTACGCGTTCAACAACACCAGGATGTTTACAGATTACTGCAGCACCTGAGTCTTTTGCTGATACGTACTCCATACCTGTACCTACAATCGGAGATTCCGGATTCATTAACGGAACCGCCTGACGTTGCATGTTCGCTCCCATAAGTGCGCGGTTAGAGTCATCGTTTTCTAAGAACGGAATACAAGCTGTCGCTGCCGACACTACTTGTTTTGGAGATACATCCATGTAGTCGATGCGTTCTTTATTTGTGACAATGTTTTCACCACGGAAACGAGCTACGATATCTTCGCTAAGGAATTCTCCTTCTTCAGATAATTTCATATTCGCTTGGGCTACAACATAATTATCTTCTTCATCTGCCGTTAAGTAATCAACCTGCCCTGTTACAAGACCAGATTCTGGATCAACACGACGGTATGGTGTTTCAATGAAACCAAACTCATTTACTTTCGCGAACGATGATAATGAGTTAATCAAACCGATGTTTGGTCCCTCTGGTGTTTCAATCGGACACATACGACCATAGTGAGAGTAGTGAACGTCACGCACTTCAAAGCCTGCGCGCTCACGCGTTAAACCACCGGGTCCTAATGCAGATAGTCTTCGTTTGTGAGTTAACTCTGCTAATGGGTTTGTTTGATCCATGAACTGAGATAACTGAGAACTTCCGAAGAACTCTTTAATAGATGCAATAACCGGGCGAATGTTAATTAACGCTTGTGGTGTAATTGCATTTGTATCTTGAATCGACATTCTCTCACGAACAACACGTTCCATACGAGAAAGACCGATACGGAATTGATTTTGTAATAGTTCTCCAACAGAACGCAGACGACGGTTTCCTAAATGGTCGATATCATCTGTATCCCCCACTTTGTATAGTAGGTTGAAGAAGTAACTGATAGAAGCAAGGATATCACCTGGTGTGATGTGTTTTACATCACGAGTAATATTTGCATTACCAATTACATTAATTACGCGTTCGCCTTCTGACTCAGGAGCATAAATCTTAATAGATTGCAGCTCAACATCGCCTTCTACCACTCCACCCATTGGTTTCGCTGTTTTGAATCCAATGTTTTTCTCTAAGTAAGGTAAAATGCGATCAAGTGTACGACGATCTAAGATTGTTCCTTCCGCCGCTAAAATTTCACCAGTTTCTGGATCCACTAATGTTTCAGCTAAACGTTGATTAAACAATCTGTTTTTAATGTGTAACTTCTTGTTGATCTTATAGCGACCTACATTTGCTAAATCGTAGCGCTTTGGATCGAAGAAACGAGACACAAGTAAGCTCTTAGCATTTTCTACTGTTGGTGGTTCACCAGGACGTAGACGCTCATAAATTTCAAGCAATGCTTTTTCTGTGCTATCTGTGTTGTCTTTTTCTAATGTGTTGCTTAAGTATTCGTTATCACCTAAAAGCTCGGTGATTTCTTGATCAGAGCCAAACCCTAATGCGCGTAACAAAACAGTTACAGGAAGTTTACGCGTACGGTCAATACGCACATATACAACATCCTTAGCATCTGTCTCATACTCTAACCAAGCTCCGCGGTTTGGAATTACAGTAGCAGTAAAACCACGTTTTCCGTTTTTATCCACTTTGCCACTATAGTATACGCTTGGAGAGCGAACTAACTGGGAAACGATAACACGTTCTGCACCGTTAATTACGAATGTTCCAGTCTCTGTCATGAGTGGGAAATCTCCCATGAACACATCTTGTTCTTTTACTTCACCAGTTTCCTTGTTGATTAGACGCACTTTTACACGAAGTGGTGCTGCATACGTCACATCACGCTCTTTGCATTCGTCTACAGAGTATTTAGGTTCACCTAAGCTGTAGTCGATAAATTCAAGCGATAGATTTCCCGTAAAGTCTTCGATCGGAGAAATGTCTTGGAACATTTCTCGCAAACCCTCATCAAGAAACCACTGATAAGAAGAGGTTTGAATTTCGATAAGATTTGGTAACTCTAATACTTCACTAATACGGGCATAACTTCTTCGTTGGCGGTGGCGTCCGTATTGAACTAGTTGACCTGTCAACTGCTTCACCCCTCAAATCATGAGTATTATAAATGCACAAAAAAATTTGTGCAAAATCACAAATAAATACAACTACTGCTATTAGCGTAGTTTTTTTCTCTTAAAGATAAATACGTTGAGTCTTTCTACCTGCTCAAAAAAGAAAAATGGCTTCTATAAGAAAACCATCATTCTGTTTCATAATCTGCTGATTTTACTATCTTTTCCAAGAGAAACAAAAATATACATCTTTCTCAACGCAGAAAATCATATATTGGCATTGTATAATGTTAACATAGCCAAAAATAACCGTCAACGTTTTTTTGATTTTATGATATAATATCCTTTTTTCTTTTCTACAACTTCGACTTCAGAAAATACTTCCTCTAGTTTCTTCAGTGCAGATGGTGCACCTTGCTTCTTTTGAATAACAATCCACAACTCTCCACCTGGAACTAAATACTCTACAGCCTTTACTAAAATCTCATGCACGATATCTTTACCTGCACGAATTGGAGGATTAGATAGAATAGCAGCATACATACCATCTACATTTTCATAGACGCTACTTTGAAAAATGTGTACATTTCCAATTCTATTGTTAGCGGCATTTTCTTTCGCAAGCTCAAGCGCCCTTTCATTCACATCCACCATGTGAACTTTACGGTCTTGAAACTCTTTCGCCAACGATAAACCAATTGGTCCATATCCACAACCTACGTCTAATATATCACCTTTAATATCTGGCACTTGAAACGCTTCAATTAAAAGACGAGAACCAAAGTCCACTTCGTTTTTCGAGAACACCCCACGGTCAGATAAGAAAGTAAATTGAGATCCACGAAGTGTAAATTCCCATCGCTTACGATCACTTTTACTAGAAGGGTCGTTAGAAAAATAATGGTCTGCCATATGGCCACCTCTTTTCTTTACAGTTAAAAAAAAAGCTCGCATGAGAGCGAGCTTTTTTTAAAGCATCAAAAGTTAATTACTTAACTTCTACAGCAGCGCCAACTTCTTCAAGTTTAGCTTTCATTTCTTCAGCTTCCTCTTTAGAAACGCCTTCTTTGATTGCTTTTGGAGTGTTGTCAACTAATTCTTTAGCTTCTTTTAAGCCAAGACCAGTGATTTCACGTACAGCTTTGATAACTTTGATTTTTTGAGCGCCAGCACTTGCAAGTACTACGTCAAATTCAGTTTTCTCAGCAGCAGCTTCACCAGCGCCACCAGCTACAGCTACAGGAGCAGCAGCAGTTACGCCGAATTCTTCCTCGATAGCTTTTACTAAGTCGTTAAGTTCTAATACAGTCATAGATTTAACTGCTTCAATGATTTGTTCTTTAGTCATTGTAAATATCCTCCCTTAAATAGGTTTGTATTGTTTTATAGATAACAAGTAATTATCTTTTAAAAAATTAAGCGCCTTGCTCTTCCTTTTGTTCTGCAACTGCTTTAGTAGCAAGTGCAAGGTTACGGATTGGAGCTTGAAGAACGCTAAGAAGCATAGAAAGTAAGCCTTCACGTGATGGAAGAGTAGCGATAGCTTTAACCTCATCAAGTGTTACAAGTTTACCTTCGATTACACCAGCTTTAATTTCTAAAGCTTCATGTTTTGTAGCGAAGTCGTTTAATACTTTCGCAGGAGCAACTACATCCTCGTTACTGAACGCGATTGCGTTTGGTCCTGTTAAGAATTCGTTTAACTCAGCCATTTCAGCAGACTCTGCAGCACGACGAGTTAAAGAGTTTTTGTAAACTTTGAACTCAACGCCAGCTTCACGTAAGTTTTTACGTAATTCTGTTACTTCAGAAACTGTTAAACCACGGTAGTCAACAACGATTGTAGATTTACTTTCGCGAAGTTTGTCCGCGATTTCAGTTACAACTTGTTGTTTAGTTTCGATTACTTTGCTCATGTTATTACACCTCCTGTAGATTATATAGAAGATGTACCGAAAGTGCACTAAAAACCTCCATGCCCAACTTGTAGACATGGAGGCATATAGTCACAGAAAAAAAATTCCGTTTCGTATATTAACACCTAGGTAGGGAATTAAGTCTATTGACACCTACTGTCTACGGTACACTAATTAAATTCACAACATAAATGATTATATAAAAACTTCTTTATGAAGTCAACTTCCAAAATTTACGCTAATGTAGAAACGTCTACACGTACGCCAGGTCCCATTGTAGAAGCAACTGTTACGTTCTTCATGTAAGTACCTTTTGCAGCAGCTGGCTTAACTTTTTGTAAAGTGTCAGCAATTGTTCCGAAGTTTTCTACTAATTTAGCATCTTCGAAAGATACTTTACCGATTGGAACGTGGATGTTACCAGCTTTATCAACGCGGTATTCAACTTTACCAGCTTTGATTTCGTTAACAGCTTTAGTTACATCGAAAGTAACTGTTCCAGTTTTAGGGTTTGGCATTAAACCTTTAGGTCCTAATACGCGACCAAGTTTACCAACTTCACCCATCATGTCAGGAGTTGCTACTACTACATCGAAATCGAACCAACCTTGTTGGATTTTACCGATGTAATCAGCATCGCCTACGAAGTCAGCTCCAGCAGCTTCAGCTTCTTTAGCCTTTTCACCTTTAGCGAATACTAATACACGTTGTACTTTACCAGTACCGTGTGGAAGAACAACTGCACCACGGATTTGTTGGTCAGCTTTCTTAGGGTCAACACCTAAACGGAATGCAACTTCTACAGTCGCATCAAATTTAGCTGTGTTTGTTTTCTTTACTAATTCTACTGCTTCTGTTGCAGAGTAAGCAGTTGCACGATCAACAAGCTTTGCAGCTTCTACGTACTTTTTACCTCTTTTAGCCATTTTTATTTCCTCCTCGAATGTGGTTTTAGCGGAATAACCTCCCACGTTTACGCTTATTTTCAGGTATAACCTGAGGATGCGCGCCATCCATTTATTTAAAAACGATAATCATTTACGATAATAAAGGTTGCGAATTGGAATTCCAGACCCGCAACCTTTTTAAAAAAACAAATCGAATTAGTCTTCGATAACGATGCCCATACTGCGTGCAGTACCTTCAACCATACGCATTGCAGCTTCTACACTAGCAGCGTTTAGGTCAGGCATTTTAGTTTCAGCGATTTCGCGTACTTTATCACGCTTAACAGTTGCCACTTTATTACGGTTTGGTTCACCAGAACCAGACTCAATACCAGCTACTTTCTTAAGAAGAACAGCAGCAGGAGGAGTTTTAGTAATGAAAGTGAATGAACGGTCCTCAAATACCGTAATTTCAACAGGGATGATAAGACCAGCTTGATCAGCTGTACGAGCGTTAAACTCTTTACAGAAGCCCATGATGTTAACACCTGCTTGTCCTAATGCTGGACCAACTGGTGGAGCTGGGTTAGCTTTACCTGCAGGAATTTGAAGCTTTACCATTTTAATTACCTTTTTAGCCACGAGACACACCTCCTTAAGTCCGTGATGTGGTCAATTGGACAGTGATTTGCCCTCCCACGTCATATTTTATCTGTAAGGATAAAATCTTTCAAAAAACGTCTCCGATAACGAAGACGTACTGACTTAAAAGATATTATCACTTTTTACAATTCATTTCAAGTTTCATTTTATAATTTTTCAATTTGATGGAAGTCAAGCTCAACTGGAGTCTCGCGACCAAACATGTCCACAAGCACGCTAACCTTTTTCTTCTCCACATCAATTTCTTCAATAGCACCTGTATAATCTGCGAATGGTCCCTCATTTACACGCACTGTTTCATGAAGTTCAAAGTCGAAATCAACCACTTCATTGTCCATTCCCATATGCTTCATAATGGTAACAACTTCCTCTTCTAATAGAGGTGATGGTTTAGATCCAGAACCAGAAGAACCAACGAACCCAGTTACACCTGGCGTGTTACGTACAACATACCAAGAGTCATCAGTCATGATTAATTCTACTAATACATAACCTGGGAACACTTTTCTTTTCATTAATTTTTCTTTACCGTTTTTCATTTCTACTTCTACTTCTTCCGGGACAACAACACGGAAAATTTTATCTTGCATACCCATTGATTCTACACGTTTCTCTAGGTTTGCTTTTACTTTATTTTCATATCCAGAATAAGTATGGACAACATACCAACTTTTTTCCATTCATTTAGGACGAGCGTCCTTCCCTCCCTGACGTACATTTTTTTGCGCAAATGAAAAAACCCGTTCACCGGGCTTTTACACAGTTCTTATAAATAACATTATATCATGGATAAGTGCTTCTTATTCAAGAATTAACCAAGAATTAACCGAATTAAAGAAGAAATGCCCATATCAACCACTGCGAAGAAAATCGCAAAGAAGACAACTGTAGCGATAACAGTCGCTGTTGAACGGAGTAATTCATCTTTTTTAGGCCAACTTACTTTTTTCATTTCGCGACCTACATCGCCGAAAAAGTTCGTTAAACGCATCTACGGGACCTCCAGTGTATTATTTCAATTATTTATTTTGTTTCCTTGTGAACTGTATGCTGATTGCATGTTTTACAAAACTTCTTTATTTCAAGTCGCTCTACTGAGCTCGTATCTTTCATCGTAGAGTAGTTTCGATTTTTACACTCTTCACATGAGAGTACAACTTTTTTCCTCATTAGTTACACCAACCTTGTAACATTATGTCCCTAAAAATGTATCATACAACAAAAGACAATGTCAATGACATGCCTTTTGCACTCTCTACAAAAAGAAAACAGGTGATTTTTTACACCTGTAGCATTTGTTATGAATTTAAAGTGGTACTCTCTCTCATTTCCATATATCGTTCCAATTTCCGCTTCACCCTCTGTAAAGCGTTATCAATAGATTTCACATGTCTATTTAACTGTTCCGAAATCTCTTGATAAGAACGACCATCTAGATATAAAGAAAGCACTTTTCTTTCTAAATCGCTTAATAATTCAGATATTTTAGATTCTATGTCTGTATATTCTTCCTGACTTATAATCATTTCTTCAGGATCCGTTACCTTTGCTTCCGAAATAACATCTAATAATGTCCGATCAGATTCCTCATCATAAATCGGCTTATCTAAAGACACATATGAATTTAACGGAATATGTTTTTGCCTTGTTGCTGTTTTAATAGCGGTAATAATTTGTCGAGTGATACACAGTTCAGCAAATGCTTTGAATGAAGACAGCTTGTCCTCTTTATAATCACGAATCGCTTTAAACAATCCAATCATACCTTCTTGAACAATATCTTCTCGATCGGCACCCACTAAGAAATAAGATCTTGATTTCGCGCGAACAAAGTTCTTATATTTGTGAATCAAATATTCTAGAGCGTCAGTATTACCTTTTCGAACTAACTCAACGATTGCCTCATCCTCTAAATCACGAAATGTAACGTCGCCTACACTTACGAAGCCTGCTTCCACCTTGATCCCTCCGACCGCTATTTATTTAGCAATATTATACAGTAAAAAGATAAAGAGCGTCAATGCTTCAACGCTCTCCTCTTCTTAATTTTTCTAATTTTTCTGTAATATCTTTACTAAATATCTTTCGCATGGCGGGTTGCTTTTCTTTTGTGTCTTGTGTACGCCTTCTTACTTGTTGCTCCATCGCTTGTACTTCCAACTCTAATTCACGTGCAGATTTCCGAAGAGCACCTTGCGCAAATATAACCCATTGTTCCGTATAATCAGAAGTCGCAACATATATTTGCGTATTTATATTTCTAAGTTCAATCGCAAGCTGCTCTATCTTTTCATCTGCAGTTTGATTCTTCCTCGTGAATATGACTTCCACACGCGATTGTTTCATCTTTTTTTCAATACCTTGGACTGTATAAGCATCAAAGACTATCATTACCTTTGTACCTGTGTATCCTTGGTAATCCGCCATCTTATCAATCAGTGCATCCCTTGATGATTGCAAATCTACATCCCGTAGTTTCTTCAAATCTCCCCAAGCTCCGATAATGTTGTAACCGTCAACGATTAAAATATCGTTCATTTTTTATTTACCAATTTCGTGACGCTTACGATATACCTCATACATTAACAAACTTGCGGCTACTGAAGCATTTAAGGATGTAACTTTACCGACCATCGGTAAAGTAATTAGGAAATCACATTTTTCACCAATAATACGACTCATACCTTTTCCTTCACTTCCAATTACTAATCCAATCGGCATTTTACCATCTAAATTACGGTAATCCGTTTTCCCTTTTGCATCTGTACCAGCAATCCAAAGTCCACGTTCTTTTAATTCATCGATTGTACGAGATAAATTCGTTACACGTGCAACAGGAATATATTCAATTGCTCCAGTCGATGCCTTCGCAACTGATGCTGTAAGTCCCACAGCTCTTCTCTTCGGAATAATAATTCCATGAGCTCCTGTTGCATCCGCAGTACGCATAATAGAACCTAGGTTATGCGGGTCTTCAATTTCATCTAAAATTAAGAAGAATGGATCTTCATTACGCTTCTCCGCTACTTTAAATAGATCTTCTAGCTCAGCATATTGATACGCAGCCACTTGAGCAATTACACCTTGATGGTTCCCCTCAACTAATTGATCTAACTTCTTCTTTGGTGCATGTTGTAAAATAACCTTATTTTCTTTCGCTAGTGCCAGTACAATTTGTACTTGTCCTTTGGCAGCACCTTCTGCGATCCAAATTTTATTAATATCTCTTCCTGATCGTAACGCTTCAATTACAGGGTTACGGCCAATAATATATTCACTACTCATGATGATGTGCCCCCTTCCTTCTCTTCTAAAACAGCAATTGCCTTATATACAATTTCGTCTAATCTTTCACGATTATTTAATAAGTGGTGATAGCCAATTAGTGCTTCAAAGGCTGTACTATATCGATATGTTTGTACATCCGTATTTTTCGGGACAGTACCTGAATTTGCATTACGCCCTCTTCTTAGTACCGCCTCTTCTTCCTCTGTTAAAAATGCTATCTCTAATAAATGATAAACAACTTTCGCCTGTGCTTTTGCCGAAACAAAGCTTGTCCCTAATCGATGCAATTGATTAGGACGAACTTTACCTTTTTGAAGTAGGTGATAGCGGATATATTGTTCATATACCGCATCACCCATATATGCTAACGCTAAGCTGTTTAATTGCTTTGCATCAATCATTCTTATCCTCTTTTCCATCTTGTACCTTGAGCGGTATCTTCTAAAATAATATTACGGTCTTTTAAATCATCGCGAATTTGATCTGATAATGCAAAATCCCGATTTTTACGTGCTTCAATGCGCTTTTGAATAAGTACCTCAATTTCTTCATCAAGCAACTCTTCTTGCGCTAATTCTAATCCTAAAATATCAAATAATATTTCAAGTTGTTTTACGTATGCTTCAATTACAACTGTAGACGTATGTTCTTCCAGTAAATATTGATTTGCATGGTTTGCTACATTATATAACTCAGTGATTGCATTAGCAGTGTTGAAGTCATCATTCATCGCTTCTTCAAATGCAGTCTGGAATTTTTCCAGTTCTGCTAACCATTTCTCATTATGATCTGTTAACTCAGTACTACTTTCCATACGGTGTTTTAAGTTACCGTAAGCCGTTTTAATTCTTTCTAGTCCGTTATTTGTACTTTGTAATAACTCTTCACTGAAATTAATTGGGTGACGGTAATGTACCGATAGCATAAAGAATCTAATTAGCTGCGGATCATATTGCTTAATGATATCGTGAACTAAAATGAAGTTCCCCAGTGACTTAGACATCTTCTCATTATTAATATTAATATATCCATTGTGCATCCAATAACGTGCAAATGTTTTTCCTGTTAACGCCTCAGACTGCGCAATTTCATTCTCATGATGAGGAAATGCCAAATCTTGACCACCAGCATGAATATCAATTGTATCTCCTAAGTATTTACGTGCCATTGCAGAGCATTCAATATGCCAGCCTGGACGACCTTTCCCCCAAGGGCTTTCCCAGAAGATTTCTCCTTCTTTCGCAGCTTTCCATAAAGCAAAATCAAGAGGGTCTTGTTTCTTTTCTCCTACTTCAATGCGCGCACCGTGACGTAAGTCTGCGATTGGTTGATGCGATAATTTACCGTACCCTTCGAATTCCTTCGTTCTAAAGTACACATCACCTTCTGATTCATATGCATATCCTTTATTCACAAGTTCTTGAATAAATTCAATAATGATATCCATATTTTCCGTTACACGCGGATGAACTGTTGCATGTTTGCAACCTAGTGCCGTTACATCTTCAAAATACGCTTCAACGAAACAGTCCGCAATTGTAGGCACATCTTCACCTAATTCATTTGCTGCTTTAATTAATTTATCATCTACGTCAGTAAAGTTAGATACATACTGCACATCATACCCTTTATATTCTAAATAACGTCGTACCGTATCAAATACCATAGGTGGTCTTGCATTCCCAATGTGAATATAGTTATAAACTGTAGGTCCGCACACATACATCTTTACCTTATTTTCTTCTAATGGAGTAAACTCTTCCTTTTGACGCGTTAACGTATTATAAATGTGAATAGTCATTTTTATCCTTCCTTTCTACCTTTACTTCAAGTTGTTTTTTCAATTTATCAAGTTCTACTTCCATGACCTTTAACTTATCAAAAATTGGGTCTGGAAGGTCAGAATGATTTAATTCTTGACCGATCTTTACTCCATTTTGAATAACGACTCGGCCAGGTATACCTACAACTGTAGAATGTGCAGGCACTTCTTTTAATACGACAGACCCTGCTCCAATTTTAGAATTCTCTCCAACTGTAATAGAACCTAGTACTTTAGCACCTGTTGCAATTAATACATTATCCTGAATTGTAGGATGCCTCTTCCCCTTTTCTTTACCCGTACCACCTAATGTAACACCTTGATAAATCGTTACATTATCACCAATTTCGCACGTTTCTCCAATTACAACCCCCATTCCATGGTCTATGAAAAAACGACGGCCAATTGTTGCTCCTGGATGAATCTCAATACCAGTAAAGAAACGACTAACTTGTGAGATCCAACGTGCAATAAAGAAGAAATTCTTTTTATAAAAAGCATGTGCAATTCGATGGGCCCAAACTGCATGTAATCCAGAGTAAGTCAAAATGACTTCGAAATAACTTCTTGCCGCTGGATCCTGTTCAAAAACGACTTCAATATCTTCCCGAAGCCTCTTAAACATCGATGTTCCCTCCCCTTTATGGGCTGCTTTTTCGAGTGAACTAACTCTCCCTTTACTCCCTACTTATCCCCCTAAATCTTTATACACAGGGATAAAACTTATACTCATATCCACTTTTACGGTATAAAAAAAGACGCCTCTGTCATATTGACAGAGACGCCTTATAAGCGCGGTTCCACTCTGTTTAGGCTAAAAAAAGCCTCAAACTCATCTCTGATAACGGTGTACACCGCTTCTGCTTACTTTACGCCCTAAGACGTTTCACAAAACAATTCGCTGTTCAGCAGAAGACTCGAAGGGGCATTTCAAAAATCCACTTATAAACCACTTCCAGCCTAAAGGTGGTTCTCTCTGTAAAAAGCCTGATTTTCTACTTCTCCTTCTCGTCGCTTTTCCTTATTAGGTTTTAAGTATACTTATTATATTTCTAAATCTAGAAAATGTTAACCAATTACTTTTTGAAGACGATTTAAAACTTTTTCTTTTCCAAGAAGTGCAATAGCATTAGGAAGCTCTGGGCCATGTGTTTGACCAGTAGTTGCAACACGGATTGGCATAAATAAGTTTTTACCTTTATGACCTGTTTCCTTTTGCACTGCTTTAATAGCCGCTTTAATTGCTGCTGGTTCCATCGCTTCTAGTGCTTCTACTTGACCCGCAAATGCACGAAGTACTTCTGGTACTTGTTCACCTTTTAATACTTCTTGTCCTTCTTCTTCATAATCAACATGATCTTTGAAGAACATTTCAGAAAGCTCTACAATTTCAGCTCCAAAACTCATTTGTTCATGATATAACGCAATTACATCACGAATCCAACCTTGTTCTTGTTCGCTTAAAGTTTCACCTATACGTCCAGCTTTCACTAGATGCGGTAAACTTAACTCTACCACCATATCTAAGTCTTGCTTTTTCATATATTGGTTGTTCATCCATTTTAGTTTTTGAGAATCAAATAATGCAGGCGATTTTGATAAACGAGCTGCATCGAACATTTTGATAAACTCATCTTGAGAGAAGATTTCCTCTTCTCCTACTGGCGACCAACCTAATAGTGCAATAAAGTTAAAGATTGCTTCTGGAAGATATCCAAGCTCTTTATATTGCTCAATAAATTGAATAATAGATTCATCACGCTTACTTAGCTTTTTACGGCTTTCGTTTACAATTAAAGTCATATGACCAAATTGCGGAATATCCCAACCGAAAGCTTCGTAAATCATCATTTGTTTTGGCGTATTTGAAATATGATCATCACCACGAAGTACATGTGTAATCTCCATCAAGTGATCATCTACTGCTACCGCAAAGTTATAAGTTGGAATTCCATCTTTTTTCACGATAACGAAATCACCGAAATCATTTGAATGGAATGCAACTTCATCTTTTACGATATCTTTAAACGTGTAGTCGCGATCAACCGGTACACGGAAACGAATACTCGGAATGCGGCCTTCAGCCTCAAATCCCTTCATTTGCTCCTCAGTTAAATCACGGTGGTTTCCAGCATAACGCGGTGTTTCACCACGAGAGATTTGGCCTTCACGCTCTGCTTCTAGCTCTTCTTCTGTCATATAACATTTGTAAGCTAAACCGCGCTCTAATAAATCTTCATATAATTTTTTATAAATATCTAAACGCTCTGTTTGACGATATGGTCCAAATTCACCACCAACATCAACACCTTCATCCCAGTCCATACCGAGCCATTTCAAGTATTTTAATTGGCTTTCTTCTCCACCAGCAACATTACGTTTCACATCAGTATCTTCAATACGAATAATAAACTTACCATCTTGATGACGAGCAAATAAATAATTAAATAATGCCGTACGCGCATTTCCGATATGTAAGTGTCCTGTTGGACTTGGCGCATAGCGCACTCTCACTTGCTTTTCCATAATTGGTACACCTTCCATTCTTAATGTCAACACATTCTATAATTGTACACCAAAAAAATGTGATTATCCATCTTACGAATTAAAAACCATTATTTTTTCTGTAATAAAACAACTGCTTGAGAAGCAATTCCTTCTTCTCTACCTGTAAATCCTAATTTTTCTGTTGTGGTTGCTTTTACATTGATATTGTCAATAGACGTTTCTAATAGTTCACTAATACGTTTACGCATACTTTCAATATGTGATGCCATCTTTGGCTTTTGAGCAATAATTGTACAATCTAGATTCCCTAGCTCGTAACCTTGTTCACGTACAAATTCCCAAACCTTTTGCAGCAATACAGCTGAATCAGCATCTTTAAAAGCAGGATCCGTATCAGGGAAATGCTTTCCAATATCCCCAGCTGCAATTGCACCTAAACATGCATCCGCAATCGTATGTAACAATACGTCTGCATCTGAATGACCAATTAATCCTTTCTCGTGAGGAATTGTAATTCCACCAATAATTAACGGTCTACCTTCCGCAAACTCATGCACATCAAAACCTTGTCCAATTCGAAACATTTTTACATCCTCCTCAAGCTAAACTACAGAGCTTTATGATTCTATATTATATCGCTATCCTTATAAAGAAAAGCCCGGCTGTTGCCGAGCTTTTCTTCGCTATAATCATCACTGTCATTTCTTTTGAACATGAAGGAAACTTTCAGCAATTAATAAATCCTCTGGAGTCGTCACTTTAATATTATAGTAACTCCCCTCTACTACACCTACTTGCTTCCCGATACGTTCTACGAGGCTTGCATCATCTGTACCAAGGAAACAACCCTGTTTTGCACTTCTATGAGCTTCTAACAAAAGAGAAACAGCGAACCCTTGTGGCGTTTGTACAGCTTTAAGCTGAGATCTTTCTACCGTTTCGACAACGATACCCCGCTCTACTTTCTTAACTGTATCTTTCACTGGTACCGCACAAATGGACGCTCCATATTTTTCCGTTGCAGTTAATACATCTTGAATCACTTTATTCGTTACAAATGGACGCGCGCCGTCATGTACAAGAACATACTCAACATCACTAGTATGCTGAATGGCGTTATATACACTATCTTGTCTTTCGGCTCCGCCCTGAATAAATTGTACTGGCTTTTCAATCGGATACTTCTGCATTAATTCTTCAAAATACGGACGTTCTTCTTCGTTAATTGCCATAATAATACTTTTGCACGCTTTATCTTTTTCAAAAGCACGTAACGTATGCACAATAATCGGTACTTCATTAATAAGTAAGAACAACTTGTTTTTACCAGCACCCATCCGCTTACCTTGACCAGCTGCTGGAATAATTAATGTATACATATTAATAATCCTCTACTTATAATGCTTTTTCTAATAATTTACGTTTGGCGAAAATCATACGCCCAGCCGATGTTTGTAATACACTAGTAACAAGCACATTGAGTTGTGAACCTACATATTCTCTACCATCTTCTACTACAATCATCGTGCCATCATCTAAATATGCAACACCTTGATTTTGTTCTTTTCCATCTTTGACAACATAAACACTCAGTTCTTCACCTGGGAGTACAACAGGTTTAATTGCATTAGCTAAATCGTTAATATTTAACACCGTTACCCCTTGTAATTCAGAAACTTTGTTTAAGTTGAAATCATTCGTTACTACGGTTCCACCAGTGATTTTCGCCAACTTTACAAGTTTGCTATCCACTTCTTGAATATCATCGAAATCGCCTTCATAAATTTCTACCGGAATCGGCATCTCTTTTTGAATACGATTTAAAATATCTAATCCTCTGCGACCACGATTACGCTTTAAAGCATCAGAAGAATCGGCAATGTGCTGAAGTTCTTCTAACACGAATTGTGGAATCACAATTGTTCCTTCTAAAAACTTTGTTTGGCAAATATCAGCAATACGCCCATCGATAATTACACTCGTATCGAGAATTTTCCAATGAGCTGTAGATTCTTCTACCTCAGTTTCTTCATTCTCACTATTATTATTTTTCTTCTTCCCACGTTGTGGTAATGTAAATAATCCTAGCAATTCATTCCTCTTTTTAAACCCTACTTGGAATCCTAAATATCCAAGCAAAAGAGTAAAGAACACTTGCAATACTGTACTAATAACTGGAATTGTAAATTCACGAATTGGTATTAAAATTAAATATGCAACAATAAGACCCGAGATTAACCCTAATGTACCAAATAAAACATCCGCTACAGGCGCCTTTACAAGAGCCTCTTCAATATGCTTAATAAGTTGAACAATATAATCTACAAGCCAAAATGTTGTTAAAAATAAAATAATTGCACCAATAATTGCTCGAACATATGATCCTTCCAATAAAGGAACAGCACCCATGTCCAATACATTAATAACTTTTGGGATTAAGTAAATCCCTAACGCTCCGCCAATTACTAGAAAGAAGAGCTGTACAATTCGTTTTAACATCCAACCACCTCCTACTCATTATTAACCATTGTTTCGCTAATCAAAACGCCGAATGCAAAAGCGGACGTGTTTTTTTATAAATAGTTTTATTTACCAATATACCATATCATATACCAAAAATGTTCTAGTGTCGTTATATTATAGAATCAATGTAATATTCTTAATTGTGTCTACTCATATAGAGATGCTCTTGGATTCTTTTTAGGCCTTCTCGTATTTTCTTCGCCCTGACTTCTCCAATTCCTTCCACATCATCCAATTCATTAATAGTTGCTCGACAAACACCTTGCAAAGTCTTAAATCGATTAATTAAATTTTCAATGATAAGTGGCGGAACGCGCGAAATTTTGCTTGTGATTCGGTATCCTCTCGGCGTCACACTTTCTTCTAAACTCATTTGTCCTGGATAGCCAAGCAATTTAACTAAATCGCTATCCTCTAGAAGTTGTGTATTCGCAAGATCTTGTAACTTTTTCAAAATTTGATGATGGTCTTGTGTTTTTTCTTGATAATAATCTTTAATTAATAACGCTGCCTCTGCCTCTAAATCAGCTAGTAGTTCTGTAAGTTGTAAACGGATTAACCTACCTTCTGTTCCTAGCTCATGAATATAGCTCAATATTTCATTTTTAATCCGCAGTACCATTTCAACACTATGTAACACATGAACCACCTCGGACATTGTAACGACTTCTTCAAATTCTAGAATGCCCAAATTCGTAATACCATCATTCCATACAGCCTTATATTTTTCTAACGTTTGAATAGCTTGGTTTGCCTTTGTTAAAATAACACCTATATCCTTTAGTGTATAACGTAAATTTCCTTGATATAGTGTAATTACGTTACGTCTTTGTGAAATAGCCACAACAAGACTACCTGTCTGCTTTGCTACACGCTCTGCCGTCCGGTGGCGCATACCTGTTTCAATAGAATCAATAGATGCCTCTGGAACTAACTGTGCATTTGCAATTAAAATTTTACTTCCAGTTTCATTTAAAATAAGTGCCCCATCCATTTTTGCTAATTCGTATAAACTAGCAGGAGAGAATGCACAATTAATGTGAAATCCCCCATCAACAATACTTTTAATTTGTTCATTATATCCAAGAACAATTAGTCCCCCTGTTTGTGCGCGAAGCACATTATCTATCCCTTCGCGCAGTGGTGTTCCTGGGGCCACGAGCTGTAAAATATTAATCATACTTTTGACACGTTGCTTGTTTTCTTCCATAGCCTAGCCTCCTAATGTCAAACGAAGCGCTTCCCCTAAATTAGATACACCTACTACCTCAATCCCATCCGGAATTGTCCATCCCCCCAAATTTTTTCTAGGAATAATAGCACGTTGAAATCCTAATTTAGCTGCTTCTTGTACACGTTGTTCAATTCTTGATACTCTTCTTATTTCTCCAGTTAATCCTACTTCTCCTATTACTGCATCAGTTGGTGTCGTAGGTTTATCTCTAAAACTTGAAGCAATACTTAAAGCCACAGCTAAATCAATTGCTGGTTCATCTAATTTCAAACCACCTGCTACTTTTAAATATGCGTCTTGGTTTTGCAATAATAAACCTGTTCTTTTTTCTAGCACTGCCATAATAAGCGATACACGGTTATGATCAATTCCCGTCGCCATCCTTCGAGGGTTTCCAAAACTAGTAGGGGAGATTAATGCTTGTATTTCTACTAAAACCGGTCTTGTTCCTTCCATTGAGGCAACTACTGTTGATCCTGCGACTCCAACGGGTCTTTCCTCAAGAAAAATTTCAGAAGGATTTAAGACTTCCGCAAGACCAAGCTCTTTCATTTCAAAAATACCCATTTCATTCGTGGAACCAAAACGATTCTTCACAGCTCGCAAGATACGATATGTATGATGACGATCTCCTTCAAAGTAAAGAACTGCATCGACCATATGTTCTAACATACGAGGCCCTGCAATTGCCCCTTCTTTTGTCACATGTCCGACGATAAAAATAGGAATTCCTTTCGTTTTTGCAAGTTTCATTAATTCCGCTGTACATTCACGTACTTGCGCTACACTTCCTGGGGCTGACGTCACTTCAGGTAAATGTATCGTTTGAATAGAGTCAATAACAACAAAAGCTGGATTCATCTCTTCAATGTGCGCTGCAATTCGCTGTAGATCAGTTTCTGCTACAACAAATAGATTACTACCCTTTACATGCAAACGATCTGCACGAAGTTTAATCTGCTTTGCTGACTCCTCACCTGATATGTATAGTACATCATATGAAGAATCTGCTAATTGCGATGAAATTTGTAATAACAATGTTGATTTCCCAATCCCAGGGTCTCCACCAATCAGTACTAAGGATCCATCTACAATCCCACCACCAAGTACACGGTTAAACTCTTGGAATTTCGTTTCAATACGTGCCTCGGATTTTGTTTCTACTTCTGTTAGGCGTCTTGGTTTTGTTACTTCCGATTGAATTGCATTGGCATAATTAAGGCGTCTTGATGATACAACCGGTTCCATCTCTTCAACAAGCGTATTCCATTGACCACAACCAGGGCATTTCCCCATATATTTTGGTGACTGATAACCACACTCTTGACATGTGAATTTTGTTTTCTTTTTAGCCATATCGTTTTATATTTCACTTCACTTTCATCTATAAACATTTTATCCTTCTCGTATAAGAAAGAGGGCTATCTCGTAGCCCTCTTAGTTTGTCTATACTTATTTTACCTTTTCAGCACTATGAATGACAAATGATTCCCCTTCAACATCAAAGATAACTTTTTGTCCTTTCTCAATAGCACCTTTTAAAAGTTCTTCCGATAGTCTATCTTCTACATGTTTCTGAATTGCTCTACGAAGCGGACGAGCACCGTATTCTCGGTCAAAGCCTTTATCAGCAATGGCTGAAATCGCTCCTTCTGTTAAATGCAATTCAATCTCTTGCTCTTTTAAGCGCTTCACTAACTGATTCACCATAAGTGTTACAATCTCTTGAATATGTTTTTTCTCAAGCATATGGAACACGATAATTTCATCAATACGGTTTAAGAATTCTGGACGAAATGCCTTTTTCAGTTCATCCATTACTTTACCTTTCATATCTGAATAATCGCGGCTCTCATCTTGTACGTTAAATCCAAGATGTTTATTACGTTTTAACGCATCGGCACCAACGTTAGATGTCATAATAACAATTGTATTACGGAAATCAACTGTACGCCCTTTAGAATCCGTTAAGCGACCATCTTCTAATACTTGTAGTAAAATGTTAAACACATCAGGATGAGCTTTCTCTACTTCATCTAATAGAACAACTGAATATGGCTTACGGCGAACCTTTTCTGTTAGCTGTCCACCTTCTTCATATCCAACATATCCTGGAGGAGATCCAACTAAACGAGAGGTAGAATGCTTCTCCATGTACTCAGACATGTCGATGCGAATCATTGCATCCTCATCACCGAACATAGATTCTGCTAATGCTCTTGCTAGCTCCGTTTTACCTACACCTGTTGGTCCTAAGAAAATAAATGAACCAATCGGACGTTTCGGATCTTTCAATCCCGCTCTAGCACGGCGAACAGCTTTCGCTACGGCTACAACTGCTTCATCCTGCCCAATTAAACGATCATGTAAAATTGATTCCAAGTTTAATAATTTATCTGTCTCTGTTTGTGCAAGTTTAGAAACCGGAATACGCGTCCATGTGGAAACGACATTTGCGATATCTTCTACTGTTACTTCTGAATTTTCTTGTCCTTGTTTCTCTTTCCACTGACGCTTTGTATCTTCTAACTTTTCACGTAAACGTTGTTCCATATCACGTAAGGAAGCAGCTTTTTCAAATTCTTGGCTTTGTACAGCTGCATCTTTTTCTTTTCTAATTTCCTCAAGCTTTACTTCAAGCTCTTTTAAATTTGGTGGTGTTGTATAAGAGCGCAAGCGAACCTTTGAAGCAGCTTCATCAATTAAATCAATTGCTTTATCTGGTAAGAAACGATCTGTAATATAACGGTCTGAAAGCTTTACAGCTGCATCAATCGCATCATCTGTAATAGATACACGATGATGTGCCTCGTAACGATCACGTAAACCTTTCAAGATTTGAATTGATTCGTCTAGACTTGGCTCATCAACGTGAATTGGTTGGAAACGTCTCTCTAAAGCCGCGTCTTTTTCAATATATTTACGATATTCATCTAAAGTTGTCGCCCCAATACATTGTAACTCTCCGCGTGCTAAAGATGGTTTTAAAATGTTCGATGCATCAATTGCACCTTCTGCTCCACCTGCACCAATTAATGTATGAAGTTCATCAATAAATAGAATAATGTTTCCAGCTTGACGGATTTCATCCATAACTTTCTTTAAACGATCTTCAAATTCACCACGATATTTCGTTCCAGCTACAACTGTACCCATATCTAGTGTCATAACACGCTTATCTCTTAATGTTTCAGGAACTTCATTATTTACAATTTGTTGTGCTAATCCTTCTGCAATTGCCGTTTTACCCACACCAGGCTCTCCAATTAATACAGGATTGTTTTTTGTTCTACGGCTTAAAACTTCAATTACACGTTGAATTTCTTTACCACGCCCGATAACAGGATCCAGACGATTTTCACGTGCAACAACTGTTAAATCACGCGCTAAGCTATCCAGTGTCGGTGTATTTGCATTTGTTGAAGAACCACCTTGGTGACCTGAACTTGCTTCATTACTTCCAAGAAGTTGCAATACTTGTTGTCTTGCCTTATTTAGGCTAACACCTAAGTTATTTAAAACACGTGCTGCTACACCTTCACCTTCACGGATTAAACCAAGTAAGATATGTTCTGTTCCAACGTAAGAATGACCTAATTTACGAGCTTCATCCATGGACAATTCAATAACCTTTTTAGCACGCGGTGTATAATGTACAGTTTGAGAAGCTTCTGTTCCGCGTCCAATTAACGCTTCTACCTCTTTTTGAACTTTCTCTGGACTTAATCCAAGAGCAATTAACGCCTTTGCTGCAATTCCTTCCCCTTCGCGTACAAGCCCAAGTAAAATATGTTCTGTTCCAATATTATTATGCCCGATACGAATTGCTTCCTCTTGAGATAAAGCTAATACTTTCTGTGCTCTTTCTGTAAATCTTCCAAACATCATAGAAATCGCCTCCTACTTGCGCTTAGTTTTTTTCAATACGTAATCGCTCACGGATTAAGGTTGCTCTTCGATAATCTCTTTCTTCTGGTCCTAAAGGTCCTCCTGCATAT
Organism: Bacillus thuringiensis; assembly: GCF_022095615.2. Lineage (NCBI taxonomy): Bacteria > Bacillati > Bacillota > Bacilli > Caryophanales > Bacillaceae > Bacillus > Bacillus thuringiensis. The sequence goes on along the minus strand of NZ_CP155559.1, from coordinate 95,040 downwards.
TGTTGTAAAATGCCTGGTTGTGTAAGAACCATTAGCTCAGTCAAAATATTTCTCGATACACCTTTTATATATCCTAAATCAATACCCAGTCGTACATCTGATAAGCAAGTAGCAGCTTCTGCAGATTGAATTAACCGACTGTTTGCTAGTATGCCATAAGAGCGATAAACTTTATCTTCAAGCTCAATACTTGAATTTTGTACAATTAATTCTCTAGCCATTTTTTCTTGCTGTATGATCTGTTGAATGACACTCTTTAAATCTGCAATAATATCTTCTTCAGATTTTCCTAACGTCATTTGATTTGACACTTGAAATATATTACCTAACGCTTCGCTACCTTCACCGTATATTCCTCTTACTACTAACCCTAATTTTTGAATTACTTGTATAATACGGCTAATTCTTTTCGTTAAAACGAGTCCCGGTAAGTGAATCATTACAGACGCCCTCAATCCGGTACCAACGTTAGTAGGGCAGCTCGTTATATATCCAAGTGATTCATCAAAAGCATATTCAACCTCTTCCTCTATCCAATTATCTATTTGATTGGCACTTTGAAGGGCCTCTGATAACTGCAACCCTGAAAATAAGCACTGAATCCTAATATGGTCTTCCTCATTAAGCATAACACTAATATGTTCGCTTTCTGACAATAGGCATGCTCCATATTCTGTTCCTGCAAGGTTAGGACTAATTAAATGCTTTTCAACTAATACTCTCCTTTGAAGAGGCGTTAATTCATTCATTTTTAATAGTTCAAACTCTCCAAAAGGTTCTACCGTTTTATTTATAAATTCCTTTTTAAATAATTCATGAATCTGTTTAGCTTCTTCTTCGTTTTGCATAGTAGAGAATTGATATTTTTTAAAATTACGAGCCAAACGTATTCGACTACTTAAAACAATATCAGAATCAGGGCCATCCCCCTTCATCCATGGACTAATCGCTTCATTCATAATTTTGTCCAGTGACATAGAACTATTCCCCCTCTCTATGCTCACTAAGCTGATTTTCAAGACCTCGAATTTTATCCCTTACTTCAGCAGCTTTCTCAAACTCCTCTTTCTGTACGTATTGTTTCAGAATGAGTTTTAGTTCATCTAATTCTTTCTTTAAGTGAATATTTCCTTCTATACGTTCCGGAATTTTTCCACAATGATCTGTATGTCCGCCGTGAAGACGTTTTAATAACGGCTTTAAATGTTCCTTAAATGTATCGTAACAAGAAGCACATCCAAAGCGTCCCACCTTTGTAAATTGCTCATATGTCATCTTACAATCTGGACACCTTAATATACTTGTATTCGAAAGCCCCTTTTGTCCTTCTTCAAACATTGTTGATTCACCGTGTAATAACCCAGCAAATAAATCATGGAATGAAAAGTTTGACTGCGTTGATTGAAAGAAAGACGTATAGCCACTTTGTTCTGCACATTGCTCACAAAGATGAACTTCCGTCTTCTTTTCGTTGATTACTTTTGTATAATGTAAAGTTGCTGGTCTTATATTACAGTTTTGACAAGTCATCACTATCCCACCTTTACAACAGGAACGATCTATCTCATAGTACTTTTCATACATTACTAGATTGTTCACTTTCCTTTATTCGTTTAAATAAAAGTGCGTGTTCTTTTTTCAAAACCTCTACAATATTTAACTGCATTATCTCTTAGTTATTTTTTTACAAAAGCCGTATTTATTTATATTTCAGTGTTCTTAACATTGCGCATAATATTCGAGCCCTAAGTTCATCTCGAGAAGGAACATCCATTGATAACACAGAACGATCTAGTACACTTAACATAAGTTTAGCTTCACGATTTGTTATGATTCCCTCTTCTATTAAACGTATAATCATACTCTCTGCATTCCCTTGCGCAACACTATGATCAATCATATGAAGCATTTGATCAATAATGTCTATATCGTCATGCAGTTTGACTTTTATAATGCGAATGTAACCTCCCCCACCACGTTTACTTTCTACTACAAATCCTCTTTCTAACGTAAAGCGGGTATTGATTACATAATTGATTTGAGATGGTACGCACTCGAATCGATCCGCAATCTCATTTCTTTTGATTTCAATCACATTATTATTACTTAAGTCAATAACTTGCTTTAGATATTGCTCAATGATATCAGATATATTTCTCATTTATCCGCCACCTTTATTGACTTTGACTATCTTTGACTTTAATTATATACGTATTAATAAAATTTGCAACTCTTTTGCTTATTCACTATCCTAGCCACAGTCCCTTGTATTTAATCAAAATAATAATTATTTAAACACATTTTTTTATTACTATAGATTATAAAAGAAAACACAAAAAAACACGAATCAAATGACTCGTGTTTTTAGTTGCTTGGCGACGTCCTACTCTCACAGGGACAAGGTCCCAACTACCATCGGCGCTAGAGAGCTTAACTTCCGTGTTCGGTATGGGAACGGGTGTGACCTCTCTGCCATCATCACCAAACTATGAAGGCATATTCCTTCAAAACTAGATAACATTGCTACATATTATATGGTTAAGTCCTCGATCTATTAGTATTCGTCAGCTCCACATGTCACCATGCTTCCACCTCGAACCTATCAACCTGATCATCTTTCAGGGATCTTACTAGCTTACGCTATGGGAAATCTCATCTTGAGGGGGCTTCATGCTTAGATGCTTTCAGCACTTATCCCTTCCGCACATAGCTACCCAGCTATGCCCTTGGCAGAACAACTGGTACACCAGCGGTGCGTCCATCCCGGTCCTCTCGTACTAAGGACAGCTCCTCTCAAATTTCCTACGCCCACGACGGATAGGGACCGAACTGTCTCACGACGTTCTGAACCCAGCTCGCGTACCGCTTTAATGGGCGAACAGCCCAACCCTTGGGACCGACTACAGCCCCAGGATGCGATGAGCCGACATCGAGGTGCCAAACCTCCCCGTCGATGTGGACTCTTGGGGGAGATAAGCCTGTTATCCCCGGGGTAGCTTTTATCCGTTGAGCGATGGCCCTTCCATGCGGAACCACCGGATCACTAAGCCCGACTTTCGTCCCTGCTCGACTTGTAGGTCTCGCAGTCAAGCTCCCTTATGCCTTTGCACTCTACGAATGATTTCCAACCATTCTGAGGGAACCTTTGGGCGCCTCCGTTACACTTTAGGAGGCGACCGCCCCAGTCAAACTGCCCACCTGACACTGTCTCCCGGGTCGATAAGACCCGTAGGTTAGAATTTCAATACAGTCAGGGCGGTATCCCACCAGCGCCTCCACCGAAGCTAGCGCTCCGGTTTCAATGGCTCCCGCCTATCCTGTACAAACTGTACCAAAATTCAATATCAGGCTACAGTAAAGCTCCACGGGGTCTTTCCGTCCTGTCGCGGGTAACCTGCATCTTCACAGGTACTATAATTTCACCGAGTCTCTGGTTGAGACAGTGCCCAAATCGTTACACCTTTCGTGCGGGTCGGAACTTACCCGACAAGGAATTTCGCTACCTTAGGACCGTTATAGTTACGGCCGCCGTTTACTGGGGCTTCAGTTCAGAGCTTCGCTTACGCTAACCCCTCTCCTTAACCTTCCAGCACCGGGCAGGTGTCAGCCCCTATACTTCGCCTTACGGCTTCGCAGAGACCTGTGTTTTTGCTAAACAGTCGCTTGGGCCTATTCACTGCGGCTTTCCGTTAAGAAAGCACCCCTTCTCCCGAAGTTACGGGGTCATTTTGCCGAGTTCCTTAACCAGAGTTCTCTCGCACACCTTAGGATTCTCTCCTCGCCTACCTGTGTCGGTTTGCGGTACAGGCACCTTTTATCTCGCTAGAAGCTTTTCTTGGCAGCGGGGAATCAAAGACTTCGCTCCATAAGGAGCTTCCCCATCACAGCTCAGCCTTCACGATAAGCGGATTTGCCTACTTATCAGCCTAACTGCTTGGACGTGCACAACCAATCGCACGCTTCTTCTATCCTTCTGCGTCCCTCCATTGCTCAAACGATAAAGAGGTGGTACAGGAATATCAACCTGTTGTCCATCGCCTACGCCTGTCGGCCTCGGCTTAGGTCCTGACTAACCCTGAGCGGACGAGCCTTCCTCAGGAAACCTTAGGCATTCGGTGGACGGGATTCTCACCCGTCTTTCGCTACTCATACCGGCATTCTCACTTCTAAGCGCTCCACCAGTCCTTCCGGTCTGACTTCACTGCACTTAGAACGCTCCCCTACCACTGATACCATTGGTATCAATTCGCAGCTTCGGTGGTGTATTTAGCCCCGGTACATTTTCGGCGCAGAGTCACTCGACTAGTGAGCTATTACGCACTCTTTAAATGGTGGCTGCTTCTAAGCCAACATCCTAGTTGTCTAAGCAACTCCACATCCTTTTCCACTTAATACACACTTTGGGACCTTAGCTGGCGATCTGGGCTGTTTCCCTCTTGACTACGGATCTTATCACTCGCAGTCTGACTCCTAAGGATAAGTCATTGGCATTCGGAGTTTGACTGAATTCGGTAATCCGATGAGGACCCCTAGTTCAATCAGTGCTCTACCTCCAAGACTCTTACACTTAAGGCTAGCCCTAAAGCTATTTCGGGGAGAACCAGCTATCTCCAGGTTCGATTGGAATTTCTCCGCTACCCACACCTCATCCCCGCACTTTTCAACGTGCGTGGGTTCGGGCCTCCATTCAGTGTTACCTGAACTTCACCCTGGACATGGGTAGATCACCTGGTTTCGGGTCTACGACCACGTACTAAACGCCCTATTCAGACTCGCTTTCGCTGCGGCTCCGCCTCTTCAGCTTAACCTCGCACGGGATCGTAACTCGCCGGTTCATTCTACAAAAGGCACGCCATCACCCATTAACGGGCTCTGACTATTTGTAGGCACACGGTTTCAGGATCTCTTTCACTCCCCTTCCGGGGTGCTTTTCACCTTTCCCTCACGGTACTGGTTCACTATCGATCACTAGGGAGTATTTAGCCTTGGGAGATGGTCCTCCCAGATTCCGACGGAATTTCACGTGTTCCGCCGTACTCA
>NZ_CP155559.1:85000-87500 GCF_022095615.2 Bacillus thuringiensis | reverse complement strand
GTCTGCCTGTTCCGCCACCCCGGCATGTCATATTGGAAATTGGAGCGGAAGACGGGATTCGAACCCGCGACCCCAACCTTGGCAAGGTTGTATTCTACCACTGAACTACTTCCGCAAGACATGTTTGAGTTATTTCATTAAAAGTGCGGGTGAAGGGAGTCGAACCCCCACGCCAAAGGCGCTAGATCCTAAGTCTAGTGCGTCTGCCAATTCCGCCACACCCGCATATTTCATTAAAATGGTGAGCCATGAAGGATTCGAACCTTCGACCCTCTGATTAAAAGTCAGATGCTCTACCAACTGAGCTAATGGCTCTTGCAATAAAAACTGGTGCCGACTAGAGGACTTGAACCCCCAACCTACTGATTACAAGTCAGTTGCTCTACCAATTGAGCTAAGTCGGCTAAATGGTGGAGGATGACGGGATCGAACCGCCGACCCCCTGCTTGTAAGGCAGGTGCTCTCCCAGCTGAGCTAATCCTCCGAATTGCCTGGCAACGTCCTACTCTCACAGGGACAAGGTCCCAACTACCATCGGCGCTAGAGAGCTTAACTTCCGTGTTCGGTATGGGAACGGGTGTGGCCTCTCTGCCATCATTACCAGACTGTATTCATTTAAGACAAGAATTATTGTAACTCATTTAACTTCTAAAGTCAACAAGTTTTTTATATTCTTTCAAAACTAGATAACATTGCTTCATATTATATGGTTAAGTCCTCGATCTATTAGTATTCGTCAGCTCCACATGTCACCATGCTTCCACCTCGAACCTATCAACCTGATCATCTTTCAGGGATCTTACTAGCTTACGCTATGGGAAATCTCATCTTGAGGGGGGCTTCATGCTTAGATGCTTTCAGCACTTATCCCTTCCGCACATAGCTACCCAGCTATGCCCTTGGCAGAACAACTGGTACACCAGCGGTGCGTCCATCCCGGTCCTCTCGTACTAAGGACAGCTCCTCTCAAATTTCCTACGCCCACGACGGATAGGGACCGAACTGTCTCACGACGTTCTGAACCCAGCTCGCGTACCGCTTTAATGGGCGAACAGCCCAACCCTTGGGACCGACTACAGCCCCAGGATGCGATGAGCCGACATCGAGGTGCCAAACCTCCCCGTCGATGTGGACTCTTGGGGAGATAAGCCTGTTATCCCCGGGGTAGCTTTTATCCGTTGAGCGATGGCCCTTCCATGCGGAACCACCGGATCACTAAGCCCGACTTTCGTCCCTGCTCGACTTGTAGGTCTCGCAGTCAAGCTCCCTTATGCCTTTGCACTCTACGAATGATTTCCAACCATTCTGAGGGAACCTTTGGGCGCCTCCGTTACACTTTAGGAGGCGACCGCCCCAGTCAAACTGCCCACCTGACACTGTCTCCCGGGTCGATAAGACCCGTAGGTTAGAATTTCAATACAGTCAGGGCGGTATCCCACCAGCGCCTCCACCGAAGCTAGCGCTCCGGTTTCAATGGCTCCCGCCTATCCTGTACAAACTGTACCAAAATTCAATATCAGGCTACAGTAAAGCTCCACGGGGTCTTTCCGTCCTGTCGCGGGTAACCTGCATCTTCACAGGTACTATAATTTCACCGAGTCTCTGGTTGAGACAGTGCCCAAATCGTTACACCTTTCGTGCGGGTCGGAACTTACCCGACAAGGAATTTCGCTACCTTAGGACCGTTATAGTTACGGCCGCCGTTTACTGGGGCTTCAGTTCAGAGCTTCGCTTACGCTAACCCCTCTCCTTAACCTTCCAGCACCGGGCAGGTGTCAGCCCCTATACTTCGCCTTACGGCTTCGCAGAGACCTGTGTTTTTGCTAAACAGTCGCTTGGGCCTATTCACTGCGGCTTTCCGTTAAGAAAGCACCCCTTCTCCCGAAGTTACGGGGTCATTTTGCCGAGTTCCTTAACCAGAGTTCTCTCGCACACCTTAGGATTCTCTCCTCGCCTACCTGTGTCGGTTTGCGGTACAGGCACCTTTTATCTCGCTAGAAGCTTTTCTTGGCAGCGGGGAATCAAAGACTTCGCTCCATAAGGAGCTTCCCCATCACAGCTCAGCCTTCACGATAAGCGGATTTGCCTACTTATCAGCCTAACTGCTTGGACGTGCACAACCAATCGCACGCTTCTTCTATCCTTCTGCGTCCCTCCATTGCTCAAACGATAAAGAGGTGGTACAGGAATATCAACCTGTTGTCCATCGCCTACGCCTGTCGGCCTCGGCTTAGGTCCTGACTAACCCTGAGCGGACGAGCCTTCCTCAGGAAACCTTAGGCATTCGGTGGACGGGATTCTCACCCGTCTTTCGCTACTCATACCGGCATTCTCACTTCTAAGCGCTCCACCAGTCCTTCCGGTCTGACTTCACTGCACTTAGAACGCTCCCCTACCACTGATACCATTGGTATCAATTCGCAGCTTCGGTGGTGTATTTAGCCCCGGTACATTTTCGGCGCAGAGTCACTCGACTAGTGAGCTATTACGCACTCTTTAA
>NZ_CP155559.1:32500-82500 GCF_022095615.2 Bacillus thuringiensis | reverse complement strand
AGTGTGGCCGATCACCCTCTCAGGTCGGCTACGCATCGTTGCCTTGGTGAGCCGTTACCTCACCAACTAGCTAATGCGACGCGGGTCCATCCATAAGTGACAGCCGAAGCCGCCTTTCAATTTCGAACCATGCAGTTCAAAATGTTATCCGGTATTAGCCCCGGTTTCCCGGAGTTATCCCAGTCTTATGGGCAGGTTACCCACGTGTTACTCACCCGTCCGCCGCTAACTTCATAAGAGCAAGCTCTTAATCCATTCGCTCGACTTGCATGTATTAGGCACGCCGCCAGCGTTCATCCTGAGCCAGGATCAAACTCTCCAATAAAGTTAGTTTGTCTAGCATCTAAAAATAAAAATTGACGTTTCACGTTGTTTGTTTCGTTCAGTTTTCAAAGAACTTGTCTGTCGCTCAGAAGCGACTTTATTAATATAACATTTCGTTATATTTTCGTCAACAACTTTTTTCAATAAGTTGTTTTTCGTTTGTTTTGCTTGTTACCTTTCGTGGCAACGAATATAAATATACCAGTTTGATTATTAAAATGCAATAGTTTTTCTAATAAAATTTTTAACTTAGTAAAAAAGTATAAAAACAGCACATTTCTTCTATATAAATATAATTTCTCGCCCCTCAAGAGCTACTATCCCCACGTAGCTCTTACTCAAATAAAAAAAGCTTTGGAGAAATCTCCAAAGCTTAGTCTTGCTTATGACGCATAGCAGGGAATAATAATACATCACGAATAGATGGTGCATTCGTTAATAACATAACAAGACGATCAATACCAATTCCTAGTCCACCTGTAGGAGGCATGCCGTACTCAAGAGCTTCAATATAATCATCATCCATCATGTGAGCTTCATCATTACCTTGTTCGCGTTCTTTTAATTGCGCTTCAAAACGTTCTTTTTGATCAATCGGATCATTTAGCTCAGTGAATGCATTTGCATGTTCACGTGCAACGATAAATAATTCGAAACGATCTGTGAATCGCGGATCTTCATCATTCTTTTTCGCAAGTGGCGAAATTTCTACCGGATGACCGTAAATAAATGTTGGTTGGATTAATTTATCTTCTACTTTTTGTTCGAAGAATTCGTTTATAATATGACCAACTTCCATCGTATCCTTAATACCTACATTATGTTCCTTTGCAAGTTCACGCGCTTCTTCTACACTCATTGGATTCCAGAAATCTGCTCCAGAGTGTTCTTTAATTGCATCTACCATATGAAGACGTGTCCATTCTGGCTCTAGATTAATTTCATAATCACCATATTGGATTGTTGTTGTACCTAGTACTTGCTTCGCAATATGAGCAACCATATTTTCTGTTAGTTTCATAATATCTTTATAATCAGCATACGCCTCATATAATTCAATCATTGTAAACTCTGGGTTATGGCGAGTTGATACACCCTCATTACGGAATACACGACCGATTTCATAAACTTTTTCTAATCCACCCACAATAAGGCGTTTTAAATGAAGTTCAATTGCGATACGCATGTATAATTCCATATCTAACGCATTATGGTGCGTAATGAAAGGACGTGCAGAAGCTCCACCTGCAATTGCATGCATCATAGGCGTTTCCACTTCAAGGTAACCATTGTCATCTAAGTATCTTCTCATTTCACGAATGATCTTACTACGAGTAACGAATGTTTCACGGCTTTCCATACTTGTAATTAAATCTAAGTAACGTTGACGGTAGCGTTGTTCAACATCTTTTAACCCATGATATTTATCCGGTAATGGACGAAGAGATTTCGTTAATAGTGTAAAGCCCGTTGCTTTCACTGAAAGTTCTCCAACGTTTGTTTTGAATACTTTACCTTCAATACCTACTAAGTCACCTAAATCTGCTGTTTTAAATAATTCGTACTCTTCATCTCCAACAGCATCTTTACGAACATAAATTTGAACTTGTCCATGTAAATCTTGAATATGTGCAAATCCAGCTTTTCCTTTACCGCGTTTTGTCATAATACGACCAGCGATAGAAACAGAGATTTCTTTCTCTTCTAATTCTTCTTTAGAGAACTCTCCATATAAGCTTAATAAGTCATTTGTTGCATTTGTACGTTCAAATCGTTTACCGAACGGATCGATTCCTTGCTCACGTAAGTTATGTAACTTTTCACGACGAACAAGCAATTGGTCGTTTAATTCTTCGTGGTTCATGTTATCCATGGTATTGATATCACTCCAGCTCTATTAATTTTTACAATATATACAGTATAGCATTTTCTACTCAACTAGAAAAACTGCCAGCAACCAGCTGGCAGTTCTTCTTTCTTTCACGTAATTATAGGAAGTGTATAGAAGAATGTCAATCTTCCCTATCTATTATTAACCAACGTGAATCGTTTGTTGTTTCGCTTCTACTTCGTCTACAAATGCACCTAATACATTCGCAAGGTCTTCACGCGTATTACAAGCATTGATACCATTGCGTACAGTTGCATTACCTCGAACACCCTTTAAGTACCAAGCTGCATGCTTTCTCATCTCTCTTACAGCGACATTTTCGTTCTTTAAATCGATAAGACGATCTAGATGCAACATACACACGTCAATTTTCTCACGCACTGTCGGTTCCGGCATTAATTCACCTGTCTCTAAATACTTTACCGTACGATAAATCATCCACGGGTCCCCAAGGGCAGCGCGACCAATCATAACACCATCCACACCAATTTCATCAAGCATTCGCTTTGCATCTTGTGGCGTTTCGACATCACCATTTCCGATAACCGGGATATTTACAGCTTGCTTTACTTGTTTAATAATATCCCAATCCGCTTTCCCTTCATACATTTGTACTCGTGTACGCCCATGAACCGCTACCGCTTGTCCGCCAGCACGCTCAACAGCTTTCGCATTCTCAATTGCGAAAATATGATCTGCATCCCAACCAATACGCATCTTAACTGTAACTGGCTTTTCAACAGCATCTACAACTGCCGCTACCATTTCATATATTTTATTCGGGTCTAAAAGCCACTTTGCTCCCGCATCACACTTAATGATTTTCGGTACTGGGCACCCCATATTAATATCAATAATGTCTGCTGTCGTATATTTATCTACATATTTCGCAGCATCTACAAGAGTTTCTTTCTCTCCGCCGAAAATTTGTAAACTTAATGGCTTTTCTCTTTCATCAATATATAACATATCTAATGTTCTTTTGTTATTAAGCAATATCGCTTTATCACTTACCATTTCAGCACAAACTAGGCCTGCACCAAATTCTTTCACTGTCAAACGGAATGCAGAATTACACACTCCCGCCATCGGTGCTAATACAACCGGGTTTTTCATCTCAATATTTGCGATCTTTAACACTCGACTTACTCCTTCCTTCATAGTCACTTTGGCATTAATTCCTCCACCGAAACCTTCAATGCCTTAGCAACTTCTACTACAAAATCTTGGGAAGGCGATCGATTCCCTCTCTCAACTTCACCTAAAACAGATACAGATACCCCTAATTCTTTAGCAAAACCTTCTTGCGTATAGCCTTTTAGCTTTCGAAAAGCACGAATGCGTCTTCCCCATTTTTCTGCTTCCATACCGTTACTCCCTCTCGCCTTTTCATTTCTTCTACTTGTGAACGTGAAATGTTTTGTTTAATATCTTGATTAATCTCTAACAACGGAACGATAACAAAAGCTCTTTCGAACATCCGCGGATGCGGAACAATAAGATTCTCTGCTTCAATATTTTCTTGATTATATAGTAAAATGTCAAGGTCGATGGTCCTCGGACCCCATCTAATTTCCCTTTTTCTTCCTAAATCATTCTCTACTCTTTGTGTAATTTTCAATAACTCTTGCGGTGATAAATTGGTAGAAATTTTTATAACTAAATTTAAAAAGCAACTTTGGTCAGTATAGCCAACTGGTTCTGTTTCATATACAGATGACATATCGTTAACTTGGATATACGGGTTTTTGTTTAAAAACTGAATCGCTTCTGTTAAATACGTATAACGTTCTCCGATATTTGAACCTAATGCAATGTAAGCTATATTATTCATGGTCGTTCTCTCGTAATTTCCACTGCTACAGCACGATAATGCCCAGGTATCGGCGGATCTGGTTTAATTACCTTTATCGTACATCTTGAAATACTCTCATATTGTTTCAATATATCTGCAGCGATATTTTCAGCGATACTCTCTACAAGCTTATACGTTCTATCTTCAACAACTTTTCTACATAACTCGAAAAGCTCTCCATAATTGACAGAATGCTCTAAGTCATCACTTTCTCCTGCCTGTTTCAAATCCAACTCCACCGTTAAGTCCACTTTAAATCTCTGACCCAATTTATTTTCCTCTGGGAATACACCATGATAACCGTAAAACTCCATATCATGAACATAAATTTTATCCAATTACTTTACCCCCTTACCAATCATCGCATCCATCATCTTAGCCATACGTGCCATTTCCTTCACATCATGAACACGAACAAACTCACAACCCTTTTCAATGCCAAGACAAACGGTAGCTCCCGTTCCCTCAAGACGTTCCTCTACCGGTAAATCTAACACATGTCCAATAAAGGACTTTCTAGAAGTACCTAAGAGAACTGGATAACCTAGTACGTTTAACTGTTCTAAATTACGCATCGCTTCTAAATTTTGTTCGGGTGTTTTAGCAAAACCGATGCCTGGGTCTAAAATGATATTCTCATCTCGCACACCAGCATCTTTAGCAATTTTAATACTGTCATATAAATCGGCAATCATATCAGCCATTAAATTGCGGTAATTCATGTTATCGCGATTATGCATCAAGATAATAGGTACATCGTAATGAGCTGCAACTTCAGCGATTTTTGGTTCCGCCTTCGCTCCCCAAACGTCATTAATAATATGAGCGCCAGCTTCGATTGCTTGTTTTGCAACTTCAGCTTTATACGTATCAATAGAAATAGGCAATTTCACTTCTTTTGAAACCGCCTGAATCATTGGAACAACTCGTTTGATTTCTTCTTCCACTGATACTTTAGCAAAACCCGGGCGAGTAGATTCACCGCCAATATCAATAATATGAGCACCTTCATCTCGCATTTCTTTCGCATGGCGCACCGCAGCCTCTACCTCGTTGTAACTCCCACCATCAGAAAATGAATCTGGCGTTACATTTAAAATCCCCATAATTAAAGTTTTTTCATTTAAGTTCAATGTATATTCGCCGCAGCGCAAATCATATTCCCACTTCAAACTACACATCTCCTCTTCACAATTCATTTCTACTCCACAATTTCTCTCTCTGCATTTCATAAAGATTCATAAACCTTTTTGTAACCATACCTACTTTACCCGGGAAATCTCGTCCCTCTATATAATAAAGTGGAACAATTTCTTGAATTGAATTTGTTACGAAAACTTCATCAGCTGAAAGTAATTCATCTTTTGTAAAGAAACCTTCCTTTACCTCTATACCCAGCTCTTCAGCAACCTTTATAATAAACGCACGAGTGATACCATTTAAAATCCCTGTTTTTAACGAAGGTGTATACAAAATATCACCTTTCACAAAAAAGAGATTCGAAACAACACCCTCTGCAACATAACCTGCTTCAGTAAGGAAAATACCTTCCCTATTCACAACACTTCCAATTTCACGTTTTCCTAAAATGTTATTTAAATAATGATGAGACTTTAAGCGAGACGCACCCTCTGGTGTATTTCGCACTTGCTTTAAAATAACCCCTTCTTTTTCCACTACATCTCCCGGGGCTGCTAAAGGTTTTATAAAAACAATAACAGACGGTTCTTCATACATTTCCGTTTGCAATCCAATTTCATCTATACCAGCCGATACATTAAAACGTACATACGCATGCTCTAATTCATTCTTAACGAGTAAACCCTTCAAAATAAGCAGCACTTCATCTTTTGTCATTGTAAATTTAATTTGCAATGTATTCAGTGCATCTATTAAACGATCATAATGATCATCCAATAAGAAAGGATGACCATTATAAATACGAAACGTCTCAAAAACTCCAAGACCATATAAATAACCATGGTCATACGGAGAAATTCTCGCTTCACTTGCCTCTACATACTCACCATTTACGTAAATTAACATACCGTCACACTTGGACTGTATTTACGAATGAAATTCTGCAACAACTCTTTCCCATGGGAAGTCATAATCGATTCCGGATGGAACTGTACACCTTCAATCGGTAATGTTGTATGACGGAGCGCCATAATTTCCCCTTCTTCTGTCCAAGCTGTTACATCTAAGCAATCTGGTAACGTCTCTTTCTTAACGATAAGGGAATGGTAGCGCGTCGCAGTAAACGGATTAGGAATATCCGAAAAAATCGTCTTTCCGTCATGATGCATAAGCGACGTTTTTCCGTGCATTAATCGTTCCGCACGAACAACCTCTCCACCAAACACTTGTGCAATAGATTGATGCCCAAGACAAACCCCAAAAATCGGAACCTTTCCGGCAAAGTATTGAATAACCTCCATACTAATACCTGCTTCATTCGGACTACATGGACCTGGCGAAATCATTAAAAAGTCCGGTTTCATATTCTCAATATCCGAAATAGTCACTTCATCGTTTCGTTTAACAACGAGCTCTTGTCCAAGTTCTCCAAGAAACTGCACTAAATTAAATGTAAAGGAATCATAATTATCAATCATTAATATCATTTCTCTCACCTAACCGTTTCTTCGCTACGTTCTTTTGCACGCCATAAAGCAATCGCCTTTTTTAACGACTCTTTATATTCATTTTCCGGATTTGAATCAATTACAATTCCCGCTCCTGCTTGTACATGCGCTTTTCCATCTTTAGCAAGAAGTGTTCTAATTACAATATTCAATTCTGTATCTCCAGAATAACCGATCCATCCGATCGAACCTGTATAAATCCCTCGGCGAACAGGTTCTAATTCTTCAATAATTTCCATCGTACGTATTTTCGGGGCACCAGTAATTGTTCCCCCAGGGAATACAGCCTTCACTAAATCAAAAGCATCTTTATCTTCTTCCACCTCACCACGTACGTTAGAAACAATATGCATAACATGTGAGTATTTCTCAATTACCATAAATTCATCTACTTCTACAGTGCCATATTTACAAACACGCCCTAAATCATTTCGTTCTAAATCTACAAGCATGACGTGCTCCGCTCTTTCTTTTTCATTCTCAATTAATTCTCTTGCTAATTCTTCATCCTCTTGCTCATTCGCACCTCTAGATCTCGTTCCAGCAATTGGTCTTGTACTTACTTCTGTTCCTTGTTTCTTAATTAACAACTCTGGCGATCCACTAACAATTTGAAAATCTCCAAGCTCCAAGTAACCCATATATGGAGATGGATTAATTTCACGAAGACTTGTATAAATTTCTAGCGGGTGTGTTTGTAACGTTCTTTCTTGTCTCGTCGACAAGTTTACTTGGAATACATCACCAGCCCCAATATATTCTTGAATACATTCAACTGCCTTCATAAAGCCTTCTTCAGTAAAAGCAACTGCTTCGCTTTTCTTTTCAGGGCACACAAACGGCATAGTCACTTCCGGCGCTTCTGTCGTCCAAAGAATCTTCCATTCATTTAATCGCTCTTTTGCCTCTTCATACTTATCGACATAATGTGTAATAATCCATAATACTTTTTCTTCTTGATCATACACAAACACATCATCAAATAATAAAAAGAATATATCAGGTATATTAATATCATCCTTCGCAAGAGAAGGGAGTTTTTCAATATAACGGATGCAATCATAACTAAAGTAACCAATTGCACCACCTTGAAATGGCGGGTACTCCGGATTATAATCTGTTTCCCATCGCTCCATATATTCCTGCATTAAATCTAATGGATTTCCTTGCTTTATTGTTTCCTTACCACTTTCACTTATATGTAACGTTTCACCCTTCCCTTGAATTACCGCTACTGGGTTCAACCCCACAATGTTATAACGACCGCCACGTCCACTCTCTAACAAAATATGTTGCGGTTTATCCTTAGAAAGAAATTTATACTGCTTAAAGAAATCTAACTGATATGGAATAGAAAGCGCTAAAGATTTTCTTCGTTGCATATCAACACCCCGTCTTCTTTTATCCCACCCTCTTATATTAACCACTTCAAACTACATTCGTTATGTATATAGAAGGGTTATACTCGAAGGCTAGTGAAAATAAATTAATTATACTACCTCTTATTTTACATGAAGTTTTCTAGTCATTCACTCTTTTCCTATTTCCAATCCAAAAAGAAAAAGCATCCTTTTTCAAGGATGCTTTTTCAATCGCATATAATTAAGACTCAAATTGATAAAGTGGTGTACTTAAATAACGTTCACCGTTACTCGGGATAATAACAAGTACCTTTTTCCCTTTACCTAACTTTTTCGCAATTTCTGTTGCTGCATAAATAACTGCTCCAGAAGAGATACCCACTAAAATACCTTCTTCTTTAGCCACTCTTCTTGCATATTCAAATGCTTGCTCTGTTTTCACTTGAACAATTTCATCATATACTTCTACATCCAATGTCTCCGGGATGAATCCCGCCCCGATTCCTTGGATTTTATGTGGACCCGGTTTCCCACCAGATAATACTGGTGAATCCGCAGGTTCTACTGCATAAATTTTAATATCTTTATACGCTTCCTTCAGTACTTCACCAGCACCAGTAATCGTTCCACCTGTACCAATGCCTGCAATAAACGCATCTAATTGGTCGCCCATTTGTTCAACAATTTCTGGCCCTGTTGTTAAACGATGAATTTCTGGATTCGATTGGTTTTTGAACTGTTGCGGTATAAAGTAGCCATGCTCTTTTGCTAATTCAGTCGCTTGACGAATCGCTCCACCCATTCCTTCAGGCCCTGGAGTCAATACTAATTCTGCACCGTAAGCACGTAATAAATTACGACGCTCAATACTCATTGTTTCTGGCATTACTAAAATTGCCTTATATCCTTTAGCGGCCGCTACCATCGCTAAACCAATTCCTGTGTTACCACTTGTCGGTTCAATGATTGTATCGCCTTCTTTTAATAATCCTTTTTTTTCAGCATCTTCAATCATAGCTAATGCAATACGATCTTTAACACTGCTCCCCGGATTCATAAATTCTAATTTTAAGTATATATCTGCGCTGTCTGATTCTACGATGCGGTTCAACTTAACGATCGGCGTTTTCCCGATTAATTCTGAAACTGATTGTGCCACTCGCATTCCTGTCACTCCTAACACCGAGTATTTTTATTGGTTTTATCTATATTTAGATTTTGTCAGAAAATTCCCTGTTTGTCAATCTATTTAGAGGGTGAATCCCCTTGATTTCCTTATTACAAATTCTCAATTAAATTTGTAATATCTTCTTTAGAGAACTTATGTCGTTCATTACAGAAATGGCAATGAACTTCTGTCTCTTCGTCTTCTTCACGAATTTGCTCTAACTCTGTTTTACCTAAACTAATTAACACACTCTCAATACGTTCGCGTGAGCACGTACAATTAAATTGAACATCCATCGTTTCTAATACTTTTACTTTATCTTCCCCAAGGACTGCATATAGTACCTCTTCTGGAGACAGCCCCTGTTCGATCAATGTTGATACAGGAGGAATTTTTTGCAAACGATCTTCAATGAATGAGATTGTTTCCTCCTGTGCGCCTGGCATAATTTGAAGAATAAATCCACCTGCTGCTAATATGCTGTCATCTCCATTTACAAGAACACCAACACCTACAGAAGAAGGTGTCTGCTCAGAAACTGCGAAATAATACGTGAAGTCTTCTCCTAATTCTCCCGAAACGATTGGAGATTGGCCGACAAACGGCTCACGCATACCAATATCTTTAATTACTGTTACAAATCCTTCTGTACCAACCGCTTGATATACACGTAATTTCCCTTGTTCTGTTCCTTCAAAATCAACATGCGGATTCGTTACATAGCCACGTACATCTCCATTTGCATGAGCATCTACTAAGATCGGGCCAATCGGACCGTTACCTTCTACCTTAATTGTTAACTTTTGGTCACCTTTTAACATCGCTCCCATTATTGTTCCGGCAGTTAAAGAGCGACCAAGTGCTGCTGAAGCTGTTCTCCACGTATCATGACGTTTTTGGGCCTCACTTACCGTGTTTGTTGTACGTACACTATACGCACGTACTTCTCCATCAAATGCTAACGCTTTTACTAAATAATCTTTCATACTTATTTATTCACCTTTCTCATGCTGTAAATTTGCATTACGCTCGTATAACATATACAAACCTTTTAATGTTAAGAATGGATCTACAACATCAATTACATTCGATTCTTCTGAAATTAATTTCGCCAATCCACCTGTTGCAATAACTTTCGGTTCTTGTTTAGCTTCCTCTTTCATACGCTTAACAATACCTTCCACTTGTCCAACATAACCATAAAGAATACCAGATTGCATCGCACTTACCGTATTCTTTCCAACAACACTGCTTGGCTTTGTAATTTCAATACGAGGAAGTTTTGCCGCTCTACTATATAAAGCCTCTGCTGAAATCATAATTCCCGGCGTAATAACTCCACCCATATAATGCTTTTCTTCGTTAATATAACAATATGTAGTAGCCGTACCAAAATCGACAATAATAAGCGGACTTCCATATAAGTGGATTCCTGCTACTGCATTTACAATTCGGTCCGCGCCTACTTCACGTGGATTTTCATATTTAATATTTAGCCCCGTTTTTATTCCAGGACCTACTACAAGCGGTTTAATTTTAAAATACTTTTCACACATGCGCTCTAAAGCAAACATAATTGGTGGTACGACTGAAGACACGATAATACCTTTCACATCTTCAAACGAAAGACCCTCATGCTCAAGCAACTGCTTTACAAGCATTCCATATTCATCTTCTGTCTTATGACGATCTGTTTCCATGCGCCAATGTTGACGAAGTTCCCCCTCTTCAAACACGCCTAGTACAGCATTTGTGTTCCCTACATCCAATACAAAAATCATATTCTCACCACTTATCTTATTTAATCTATATTTATGTAGTATGTATAAAACTTATAAAAACATCATATCACACATACTTATATAATCAGCTTTTCTATCCTCATCATTTTACAAAAAGATTACTCTCTATTTCAATTTTTAATACTAATTTTATTTTAATTTTTTCCGACTTAGTATTTTTCTACAAATAAAAAAGGAGTGACAATTGTCACTCCTTTATCTCTTACTTATCTTCTACGTCTTCATCGTCCTTCTTCATATTGATGTTTACTTTCACATCATCCGAAGATGTTGGACGCTCTGGTAATCTGCCGTAATCATATAAATGATTGATTTGCTCTGCATCTAACGTTTCTACTTCAAGTAACGTTTTCGCAATAAGATCTAGCTTATCACGTTTTTCAGTAAGAATTTGGTTCGCGCGAGCATAACATTCTTTTATAATCGTTTGCATTTCCACATCAATTTCATGTGCAATTGCATCACTGTAGTTTTGTTCCGAATGGAAATCTCTTCCTAAGAACACTTGACCACCTTGTGAGCTACCGAATTGCATCGGTCCCAGCTTATCACTCATACCGAATTCCGTAACCATACGTCTTGCAATACCAGTCGCACGTTGGAAGTCGTTGTGAGCACCTGTGCTTGCTTCACCAAACACAATCTCTTCAGCTACTCGACCACCAAGTAAACCAGTGATTTTATCAAGTAACTCTGGTTTTGTCATGAAGTAACGATCTTCTTTCGGAAGCATTACTGCATATCCACCTGCTTGACCACGAGGGACAATTGTTACTTTATGAACGATATCTGCTTCATCAAGGACAACACCAATTACAGTATGGCCAGCTTCATGGAATGCAACGATATTACGTTCTTTTTCAGAGATAACACGGCTTTTCTTAGCTGGACCTGCAATAACACGATCCGTCGCTTCATCAATGTCACTCATATCAATTTTCTTCTTATCTTGACGCGCAGCTACTAAAGCAGCTTCGTTTAATAAGTTTTCAAGATCGGCACCAGAGAACCCTGGTGTACGAGTTGCAATTGCTCTTAAGTTGATATTATCAGCAAGCGGTTTATTACGAGCATGTACTTTAAGTACAGCTTCACGACCATTTACATCTGGACGATCTACTGTAATTTGACGGTCAAAACGACCTGGACGTAATAATGCTGGGTCAAGAATATCAGGTCGGTTTGTTGCAGCGATGATAATAATACCTTCGTTTGCACCGAATCCATCCATTTCAACAAGTAATTGGTTCAGCGTTTGCTCACGCTCATCATGGCCACCGCCAAGACCTGCGCCACGTTGACGTCCTACCGCATCAATTTCATCAATGAAAATGATACAAGGAGCATTTTTCTTTGCATTTTCGAATAAATCACGTACACGGGATGCACCGACACCGACGAACATCTCTACGAAATCAGAACCACTGATAGAGAAGAATGGAACGCCTGCCTCACCTGCAACGGCACGTGCTAGTAAAGTTTTACCTGTACCTGGAGGTCCTACTAATAGAACACCCTTCGGAATACGGGCACCAACTTCAGCGAACTTACGAGGATCTTTCAAGAATTCAACTACCTCAACAAGCTCTTGTTTCTCTTCATCCGCTCCAGCAACATCTCTGAAACGAACTTTTTTCTTTTCGTCATTATATAACTTCGCCTTACTTTTCCCGAAGTTCATAACACGGCTACCGCCGCCCTGAGCCTGGTTTAATAAGAAGAAGAATAAAATGAAGATAATGACGAACGGAATGATAGAAGTAAAGAACGTTACCCAAGCACTTGTTTCTTCTGCTGGTTGATACTTAACTTCAGCACCTTGCGCTTTGTCATTAATTTTCTTTTGTAATTCCTCAGTATTTGGTGCATAAGTAACAAATTGTTCTCCTTGGCTAGAGTTGTTAAATTGTCCTTTTACCTCAAATACACCATTTTTCGGTTGAAGTTGCACATTACGCACTTCACCTTTTTCTAGTTTAGTAATGAATTTATCGTAGCTAACTGATGTCGTTTTTTGTGTCGAACCATTAAAATAGCTCACGATTCCAATTACTACTAGGAATATCAGTAAATAAAAGATGGTATTACGGAAGATACGATTCATTCCTAACCTCCTCTCACGGCATAAACACTATTGTAAATCGTAACATAGAAAAACTTTCCTATACAATTGTAACGCCTGTATTTAATTAATTTGAGTAAACACTTGGTTTTAATACTCCTACATAAGGAAGATTACGGTACTGCTCTTTATAATCTAATCCATATCCTACAACAAATTCATGCGGAACAGTAAATCCAACATAATCCGCTTTCAAGTCAACCTTGCGGCCTGTCGGTTTATCTAATAACGTAACAATTTTTACAGACTTCGCTTTACGATATTTAAATAGGTCTACTAAGTAACTTAGCGTAAGACCGCTATCAATAATATCTTCAACGATTAAAATATCGCGACCTTCTACAGAAGTATCAAGATCTTTTAAAATTTTCACTTCGCCTGTTGAAACAGTAGAGTGACCGTAACTAGATACAGCCATAAAATCCATTTCAAGATATGTATCTGTTCTCTTTAATAAATCTGCCATGAATGGCATTGCGCCTTTTAATACACCAATCGCAAGAGGTACTGTGTTTTTATAATCCTCTGCAATAATTGCACCTAATTCGCGCACCTTTTCTTGTATTTGTTCTTCAGAAATTAATACTTTTTCGATATCTTGATTCATCATTTCATTATCCTCCCGGAAGACTCCTTGCTTTTGTAGTGAATAATCATATATTTATCCTTCTTTGCCATCTCTTTCGAAATAGCAAATGCAGATCGCTTCAACAAGGGTACCCAAATAATATTACCACTTGCATCACAAACGATCGGCCATTCTTCTCTTTTTTCTCTTGGTACTTTTGCTTCGATAAAAATAGTTTTTATCTTTTTTGTGCCATTCATACCTTGTATTGACATACGATCTCCATTTTCCCTAGAACGAATACGAAGTGGATATGATATATCATTATACTTAGCAACAAATACTGTTTCATTCATGTTACTTGGTATATCTTCGCTCACCTCTATTACAAGTTTATCCCCGTTCGATAGCGTAATTGTCCCGGGTACTGATAAATCTTGTGAAAAAGGAGAAACAATTCCTTGTTTAAATCCAAAGCTACACTCCTCGTATGTGCGAACAATTTTTAAATCACCTGGGAAATCAAGTGAACCCGAAGGTTGTGTCCGCTTAAAAAACTCAATCACTTTGTCAATATGTATAGAGGAAAGAGAAGATGGAACCTTATATTCATAAAGATAGTTTAATATTAGTTGAATCCCTCTTCTTTGTAAAGGCATAGACATGGATTCAAAGGCAGGAATTGATAAGCTAATTTGTTTATCACTTTTTTTTGTAATTACTTTATTCATTTTCTCAAAAGCTAATTCCTGCAAATAAGCCTCATCCTCTTGCATCTGCACGCTAAATTTTTGAAATTTCTCATGCACTTGTGGATTTTCTTCTTTCAAATGAGGAATGACATATTTACGTAATCGATTCCTTGTATATACTTCCTTTTTATTGCTTGGATCTATACGGGGAATTATTTTTAGCTTATCACAGTAATCAACAATTTCTTCCTTCGTTACTCCAAGTAACGGCCTAATTAAATACCCATTATGAAAAGGACGCTTCACTGCAATTCCTGCATATCCTTCCGGAGTACTCCCTCGTACAAGGCGCATTAAAATCGTCTCTACTTGATCATCACCATGATGTCCAAGAGCTACATATCTCGCATCATATTTCTTCATTATTCTTTCCAAAAATGCATATCTGCATTCTCTAGCAGCAACCTGTGCATTCATTCCGTATTGCTGTTGATATTGCGACACATTAATCCTTATCGTTTCGCAAATAACTCCCAACCCTTTACAAAGGTTCTGCACAAACTGTAGGTCCTCATGAGATTCATCACCTCTAAACATATGATCCACATGTGCCACTACAATTTCAAATTGTTTTGCTGCTCTTTTTTCTAACAAATAATATAGAAGAGCCAAAGAGTCAGGACCACCAGAAACCCCTACGACAATCGTTGAACGTTCCTTTAATACATCATGCTGCTTTACAAAGTCATCTACCTTCTCAACAAATGTATCTTTCAACTTCGTAATCACCTTTCATTAAACAAGAACAGCAACGTTAGTTACCTTGTTTATAATGGTACAACTTTTACAAACATTGTGCAAAAAAAAGATATACAAAAATTACATTTTTATCTTACATCATCCGTACATATTCACAAAAATAATAACATTATCTTTTAAAGTAAAAAAACCTAGGTATCCACCTAGGTTTTTAGAAAGAAATAACGATAGAGAAACCTCACACTTAAAATTTATTGTGCCTGCATTCCTACAATTGGAATCGTAGCCCACTTCGGCATATTTTTCTTCACTTTCGCCACAACAATAGTCATATCGTCATTTATATAACCATCACCCGAACGAATCACTTCTTCCATAATGATATCAGCAATTTCTTGCGGATCTTCGGTTTGTAATTCTTTAATTTTCCGTTTCATCCATAGTTCATGATTCTCCACATGTTGCGCTCCCTCGAAAATCCCATCGCTCATCATAATAAGGATATCACCTGTTTTTAATTGTTCACCTACTACATCAACTTCAACATCCTCGATAATCCCCATCGGTAAATTACTTGCCTCAATTTTCAAAATATTATTTGCGCGTTTAACAAAACTCGGCGTTGATCCAATCTTTAAAAATTTCGCACTCGCATCCCGCAAATCTACCATAGCTAAATCTAACGTCGTAAACATCTCTTCTGTTGTTCTTAAAGAAAGAATAGAATTGATAGACTTAATCGCTATTTCCTCATCAATGCCTGATTGAAGTATTTTTTGCAATAATTTTACCGTTTCTTTACTCTCCATATGCGCTCTTTGCCCATTTCCCATACCATCACTAATTGCAAGCGCATATTTACCAACACTCAAATCCACCATCGCATAAGAATCACCCGAAACAAACCCACCGCCTTTTGCGGCTGTGGCCAACCCCGTATCAAGAGAATACGTTTTTGCCGAACCAAATGATATTAAGCTATGGCCGTTCGGATAAGAAGATTTTTCTTCATGTTTAACAACAATGTTTTCCTTTAGAATATCAGAAAGCATAGGCGCAACTAACTTTTCACATTCCCCATGTTCATTAGATGCAACTGGAATCAACATTTCAATATCAATACCCCCTCTATCTAAACAATAAATATCAACATGCTCTATTTCTACACCAAAATCACGAAACGCTTGCAGAATCTGTTCTTCCTGTACTTGATGATTTTCTCGTTCTCTTTGTATCTCCTTAGCGAAATCTTCCATAACTTTTGATACACCTAATAGTTGCTCCGCTACTATTCTACGATTTTCTTTCATTTGTTTTCGTAATTTTTGTCCCTCATAGAAGTGATCTAATTCGCCTGCTACTAAATCCGTCACTTTCTTCCCTCTCACACAATGCTTGTCCCACTCACGAACTAACTTCCGATTATGCTGCAACGTCCCCTCTTCCGTTTCGCTCATTATTTGTTTCATATAATCATACGTTTTGTCGAAGTTAACTACCCAACATTGGTCCTTTTTAAAGCATGTTTGACATGTTTTTGCAGTAATTGTACTTAAGAACAAATCTGCTTCTGTCTCCTTATCTTCCTCCTCTACATATCCATATACAGAAAAACTATTAGATAAAGCAGCAAATACATTGGCAAATTGATTAATCTTACTCGCTGTAACATCGCGCATCCTTCTTAAATACTGTTGTTGATCTTGCGAATGTTCCTGTGTGCCTGGCATAAATTTAGCAATACGATCCATAACAAGTTTCGGCGTTAATAAGAAGAAAGCAATTGCCACACCAGATTCAATTAAAGTTGTCACAATGTTTGTTTGCTTGTCTACATATAGCGTAATCAAGCTCGTCCCAATTAATAAACCTAAACTAACACCTAAACGCTTCCCTTCTTTCAACAAACCACCTAGCAACCCAGAAAAGGCTAACAGACTAAGTTGAGATAAGCTGGAGACATTGGCTAAACTTAATATTAATCCAGTTACAACCCCCACTGTAGATCCTGTAGCGGCCCCCGCGATAAATGCAAACACGAGCACTAAATACCTAGTAAAGATATGTTGAATAGAAGCATCATATACAAACCAATCTGTTGTACCTGTTAAAACAGATGCTAGTAATATAATTAAACAAACAATTTCTTCTGTCTCTAACGCTTGCTGTTTACCTTTTCTTTCTAATAAAAGCGGAACACTTTGTAAAAATATCATAGTTAATACGAAGCTAAGCCCTGCCTCAATCGTACTAACGAGTAGATCGTACATGGTGACAGTTTGTTGTGCAAAATATACGACAACTAAATGTGCGGTTAATGCGGAGATAAATACTTGGAATGGAACAAGTCCAACAGTTTTACGTGTAAACCGACTAAAGAAGATATTATAAATGAAGAAAGTAAAAATAGATGCAAAGGTAAAGAATAAATTATCTATCGAAACTGAAAGTGCGCCCCCCATTAGAGCCAAGAACGCGAGCGGCATTTTATCCCGCTTCATAACATAAACAGCAGCAAAAAACGGCAGTGCAAACGGTAAAATGTTTGTTAATATATATGCTCGTCCCAAAAGAAAACCAATAACAACAATAATAAATCCCCATCTAAAGAAAACCTGTTCAAACTTCATTCGCAACTTACTCGTCCACTTTACTGCTCCAAGCTGACTCTCATTCATTGCCAATGCACTTGTATTCATAGTATTCCTTCCTGCTTTAGGCATATTTTTAACACCACCTGCATAGTTTAATTACTGTCATTATAAAAGATTATTATTGGGATTTTTGTCAAAACAACAGTTTTCACTTTTATAATCGTTCGACTTTTTATTCGAAATAACTCTACATATATACACGGTATGTAATTTATTTTCAATATTTTAATAGAAAATTCAGAAAATGCAAGGTGATTTTGTAGAAGTGTTGTATGTCTTAGTTTATTTAACAAAAAAAAGATCATGCAAATTTGCATGATCTTTTTAGGATGACCCGTACGGGATTCGAACCCGTGTTACCGCCGTGAAAGGGCGGTGTCTTAACCACTTGACCAACGGGCCGTTAAATTAAATATAGCGGCGGAGGGGATCGAACCCCCGACCTCACGGGTATGAACCGTACGCTCTAGCCAGCTGAGCTACACCGCCATGTCGTCTTATTTAACGGACAATTAGTATCTTACCTCAGATATAATTTAAAGTCAACACATCTTGAAAACTTTTTTAAAATATATTTTCACATATAAAAAGGCACCCCGAGCAATCGCCCTGAGTACCTCTCTATATGCTAAGAATTAAACGTTCTTATTATCCGCGACGTGCGCCACGGCCACCACGTTTAGATTCTGTGTTACGCTTTAAAGAAGTTAAACGATCTTCACTATCCTTTAAGAAACGTGCCATCTTTTGCTCGAATGTTTCTTTTGGAGCTCGTTCGTTACCGCCGCCACGGTTATCTCTGTTAAAAGAACGATTACGTTGTGGACGTCCAGAACGTTGTTGATCGCCACCGCCACCGCGTTGGTATTCACCACGTGGACGATCTCCTTCTGTTTTTTCACGCTCTTTCGCTTTTTTAATAGATAGACCGATCTTACCATCTTTTTCAACGTTAATAACTTTTACTTCTACTTGGTCGCCCACTTTTAAGTGATCGTTAATATCTTTCACATAATTATCAGCAACTTCACTAATATGAACAAGACCCGTTAAGCCTTCTGGCAGCTCCACAAAAGCCCCAAAATTTGTAATACCTGTTACTTTACCCTGTAACTTGCTGCCTACCTCGATTGACATAAAAAAAATGCTCCTCCTTAGTGGTTAAAAAGTCAAATTTTACTTTATTATATATAATCCTAAAATATAGTGTCAATAAGACATACTCTACTTAGAAACAGGAAAAATTATCTCCCCTTTTCCAGAGAAGAAATAATCCCTTCTAGCAATCTTTAATACGTACTCTTCATCATTTAACTTTTGAACTTCGTCTTTTAGACTCTTTTCCTTATTCGTTAATGAATCCAGTTCTTTTTTCATGTCCTTAACTTTTGCTTCTTTTGCTCTAATGGAACTGTTTTGTTGATAAAACGTTACACTAATACTCGCAATAATTGTAAAAGCAAAGACAAGAAAAACCGCTAAACGGCGATAAAGTCGCTTCCTGTTCTCATCCGTTTGTATTATATGCTCTTTAACAGGATTTGGACTCTGTTTTTCGATTGTTCTTTGTCTCAGTTCCCTCATTTCCGAGGTCCCCCTAACTTCTTTTTTATACGCTCCCATAATTGGAAGATGTGTCCCTTCAATTTTGCTATATATTGCAGGAACCCTACATGTTTCATTATAAAAAGTTTAACACGATTAGGGAGAAGTTTCCATATGAGCGAAGCAATAAATCGAACAGGCCAGAAAAAAACTTTCCATATGAAAAGTAATATCCAAATCACCATTTTCCATAACACATGTCCAATTGAAAGCAGTATACGAAATAAGAATAATATAAATGCAATAAATAGCTGCGCTATAATAATAACAGGTTTTATCATGAGTAGCTTTATAATTTGAACAAAAAAGTGTGTTGTTTGCATAAAAATATAGATGAGAAAATTTAACAGTCTCATGTATATTGCTTTCAATAAGCTTTGATATGCCGCAAAACCACATAATAATGCCAAAAATACATATATACGTAGTTCAGCTTCGTTTACAAGAAGCAATACATAAAAAACGAATAATGCTTGGACAATCCAAAATAGTATATCATGTATAAATACAAGCCAACGTTTACGTTCTTGCCGCTTTAAAAATCGTTGGTATGTATCTAAAGACGCTCCAATCCAAGCACCCATTCCGATCATTGAGAGCATCGTATACAACTGAATTGTTAGGCTCATTTAAACAACTTACTAAAGAATCCTTTAGTTTTCTCCCCTTGGTTCTCATCAATATACAGCATCTCATGAACTTTCCCTTTAATCGATACAACACCTTTTTCTACATCTAAATTTTTCATTTGCAAATTTTGACCACGAATTGTTAAAAAACCCATTACGGTCTCAAGTAAAAACTCCTCGCTATCAAAACTCTCTACCTGCTTTACACCGGTAATATCAATTACACGCCTGCCACGCATAATAATATCATGCTCTACAGAAACATTTTGTTGATTAGAAGACATAGGTGAGTAACCATTATTCACGTAAATCCCCCCATACATTTATACTAGCTAATAGTAATGTATGAAGGGATAATTGATTTTAGAACAAGCCTTCTTCAGCCTTTACTTTTTCTTCGCGAACTAAACTATACATATTTGCTGCATCTTCTTTTTTAGTCGTTTCTTTCAATTCGTTTATTTTTACAGTTACTATTTTTTGACCGAAACGAATTGTTAATTCATCAGCTACTTTCACATCTGAACTCGCTTTTGCCACTTGACCATTAATTGATATTCTTCCTTGATCAGCTACTTCTTTCGCTAATGTTCTTCTCTTAATTAAACGTGATACTTTTAAAAACTTATCTAGACGCATATCAAATCCCCCTACTAACGCTCTGTTTGTTTT
Source organism: Bacillus thuringiensis (assembly GCF_022095615.2). Classification (NCBI taxonomy): domain Bacteria; kingdom Bacillati; phylum Bacillota; class Bacilli; order Caryophanales; family Bacillaceae; genus Bacillus; species Bacillus thuringiensis. The sequence goes on along the minus strand of NZ_CP155559.1, from coordinate 61,750 downwards.
GCCTCTTCCCATAAAACATCTAACTGCTCTAATGATAAATCTTGCATCTCTTTATTCATTTCAGCTACCTTTGCCTCCATGTATAAGAAACGACCGACGAACTTTTCATTCGTTGAATGTAACGCCTCTTCTGGATCTATTTTATAATGACGAGCTATATTAACAAACGCAAATAGTAAATCGCCAAATTCACCTAACATCTTCGCCTCATCCATGTTTGTAACTTCTTGTTGGAACTCTTGCCATTCTTCTAAGGCTTTCTCTATCATCGGTTGTACATCAGCCCAATCAAAACCAACCTTGCCAGCTTTTTTCTGGATTTCATAAGCACGTAGTAACTGTGGCAAACTTTTGGGAACTCCGCTTAACACAGATTCTTTCACGAATCCTTTTTCTTGTTTTTTAATTTCTTCCCAATTGGCAACTACCTCATCCGCATTATTTACATCCGTATTCCCAAATACATGCGGATGGCGACGAACCATTTTCTCAGATAAAGTTCGAATAATATCATCTATAGAGAACCAACCTTCGTCCTCACCGATTTGAGCATGCAGCATAACTTGTAATAATATATCACCCAGTTCTTCTACTAAGTGATCATCATCCTCTTCATCAATCGCTTCCAACACTTCATAAGCTTCCTCAATTAAATACTTCTTTAAAGATTGATGTGTTTGCTTTTTATCCCACGGACAACCATTCGGTCCACGAAGGTCTGCAATAATTTCTCTAAGCACATCAAACTGTTGATACAGGGACGCACGTTCCTGAACTGGCGGTACATATACACTCGTTAAATTATTTAACTCCGTTTCATGATCTAACATGTACAACGGTACCTTTTTAACTTGTTCAAATGAAGTCCCTGCAGCTGTTACGATATACACTTCATAATCATCTGGTAGTATCTCCATTAATGTTAATTTCACATCAGAAGCAATGAATGCGTCATATACTTGGCAAAAGATTAAATGTTGACGTAATTCTAATTGTCCTCTTTCAAATGATGTGGCGTCAATTAATTGGAATCCTTCAATCGGATCAATCTTTAGACTTGCAAACATCGGATCAAGGAAACTTTGTCCACCTTCAATGCGCACTTCAACATTCGCTACTTCGCCTTTTTCCAACAATAGCTGCACCGTTCTTTCCGCTACAAGCGGGTGCCCTGGAACGGCATAGATGATTTCTGCGCCCTCAGCTTGTTTTAGCAACGTATTCGCAATTGTTTCATATACAATTTCAAATGTATCATGTGCTTCATATACACTGTCAAAGGCTGTATATTGTATACCTTCTTTCTCTAATTCTTCTATAACTGGATGTTCCTTCGTTCTAACAAACATGTGATCTGCTTCTTTTATTTTTCGATATACACCCATCGTTAACTGATCTAACTCACCAGCACCTAATCCTAAAATAGTAATGATTCCACTCACAACCTGCCACCTCTATCCACTCTTCTTCAATGAACCTTCTTTTTTCTCTTTTTTCATCACGGTTCCTATTTCCTCTTTTGTAAATACACGTAATTTTAAAATTAAAAACATATACGCCAATCCGCCGATAGCTACACCTAACAACGCCTCAATTGTCGCGATACCTCTATGTTCTGTATCAATTACTAATCCAGACATTTGTAATACACGCATAAACATTATTAATACAAATCCCATACCGATACCACTAATAACTACACCTAACATATTACGTTTATCGATAAGCGATTCAGATACGGCTTGCATAAGTAATGCACTATTTAACACAGAAATTACAATTAACGCAACTGTTGTTGCAATTGCAGCTCCCTTCACACCAAAATACGGCATTAATATATAATTTAAAGCTAACTTTAAACAACCCCCAAATATAACGAATAGTGCTGGTTTTAATGTTTGTCCTAACCCTTGCAAAATAGAAGCAGTTGTAATCGACAATGAACTAAACAAAATAGATAGAGATAAAATAGATAAAACATCTGACCCATCACTATTTTCAAACAACATAATATTCGTAGGCTGAATAATACAAGTTAATCCAATGGCCGCTGCAAATCCAATAACAAATGTTATTTTCATTGCTAACTTTACCTTTTCTCGAATAAAGGAAAGATCTCCTCTTTCCTTCGCCGCTGTAATAATTGGAATAAGCGACAACGAGAACGAAGTTGTCACGACAGTCCCTAATTGCATAAGCGGGATACTTCTGTCATACACACCTTTTAATACCTTTGCACTTTCAGCTTGCTCTCCTGCCCTAACAAGTAAGGAATAGAAGGAAACAGAATCAGCCATTTGTATAAAAATAAGTACTAAGTTGCTAACACAAATCGCCAATCCTTGCCAAAACAGAATTTTAATGATCCTCTTTTTCCCCTTAATTCTCTTTATACTTTTGAAGAATATAGAACGAAAGTCATGACGCATATAAAGTACAAGTACGATAATCCCAATCAGTCCACCTGCGATCGAACCTAACATAGCACCTGCACCGACTGTATATAAATCAAATCCGTGAGCAATTAGGAATAGAGATAAAAACACAATAATAGAAACACGAATCGTTTGTTCTATCACTTGCGAAACAGCTGTTGGCATCATATTATTGAACCCCTGAAAATATCCTCTTGCTACAGATAAAAACGGCATCAATATGAATGAAAAGGAAATAACACGTAATAGCTTATCTAAATGTATATCGCCCATGGCTGTTGCAATTGCTTCGGCACCAAAGAACAATGTAAAAAATCCTATGAAACCAATTCCTAATAAAAACCAAAAAGATACACAAATAATTTCTTCGGCTTCTTGTTGTTTCCCTCGCTCTAATCGTTCCGCAACCATTTTTGAAATTATAATGGGGAACCCATAAGTAGCTAAAATTAAACAAAATCCATAAAACGGATAAATTTGTTGGTAAATATAAAAACCAATATCACCCGCTATATTTTGATATGGAATACGGTAAAAAGCGCTTAATACCTTTGTAACAAAACTTGCGATTGTTAATATAATGGCCCCACGCCAAAAGGCTTGATACTTCTTCGATTCCATACAAGAAAACTCCTTTTTCTATTCTCACCCCTCGTATTATATCATAAAGAAAAGGACAAGCTTCCTTGCCTACACGCGTAATAATACGTTCGTGCAACACTAGAAATGTTCAACGAAAAAAGGTAGCAAAGCGCTACCTTCATTCAATATACATATATCTCCAAATAATTGATTTCTCAAGAAGAAATATCATAATTAGGAAAGATTGCTACTTCTAAAATTCGATATGGCCTTACTGCTCCATTTGTTTCGCTAAAAAGCTTGCAGCTGTATTTACTGACTTATGCTCTACTTCACTTATAATAGCCTCTTTGGAGAAGATAATAACAGCTCCAATTGGATCCCCATTCGCAACAATCGGGCCAATTGTATAGGAACTAACTTTTTCTGTTACTCCATCAATAATTGAAATTTCGCTTTCATCCGTCATAATTACAGACTTACGCTCTTCCATTGTCTTCTCAATTAAATCGCCAACGCTTTTGTTTAAGTATTCTTTTTTAGATATGCCTGCTACTGCGATAATAGAATCACGATCGCATACAAGCACATTATGTCCTAAGCTATCGTATAAAGCTTCCGTATATTCTTTTGCAAAATCACCTAGTTCACTAATCGGAGAATATTTCTTCAAAATTACTTCTCCATCGCGATCAACAAATATTTCTAGTGGGTCTCCTTCTCGAATACGTAAAGTTCTACGAATTTCCTTCGGGATTACTACCCTACCTAAATCATCAATTCGACGTACGATTCCAGTTGCTTTCATTCTAATGCTGCCTCACTTTCTACTGATGATCAAAGTGGTGAATTTACCTGTTCATGTAAAAATCACCAACTGTTAGACATAGTATTTTACACATTAGTTCTTCTATGCACGCCGAATTGTATTTTTTTATCTTATATTAGGCATTTATGACTTCTTTTTTCACATCTGGTAGGCCTTTTATTAAATTTTCAGCAATTGTTAACCACTTCGATGTCTCTAATCCATTTGTTTTCATAACGATTTTCAATTGTGATCCTTCCATACCTAGACCGATCATACGTCCAAAACTGTTTCCAAGCATGAATAATTTTCCACCATCAATATTTTGACTTGCTTGTTCTGAGAACAGAATTGTTACTTCAAATTTATTTTGTTTAATTAACTCAATTTGTTCTTTCATTGCCAATACTTTAATATTTGCAATTTGCAATAAGTAACCAACTTCTTGCGGGTAATCACCAAATCTATCTATCATCTCTTCCTGCAACTCTTCAATATCTTCAATTGCAGAAACACCTCTAAACTGTTTATACATCATAATTTTTTGTTTACTATCTGAAATATAAGCATCTGGTAAATATGCATCTACCTCTAAATCAATTTCAACATTAACTGTATTTTCAACCCCATCTGTTCCTCTACGCTGTTCAATTGCATCTTTTAACATTTGAGAATATAGATCAAATCCGACAGAATCAATAAATCCATGCTGTTCGGCTCCTAACAAGTTACCTGCACCACGAATGGATAAGTCTCTCATCGCAATTTTGAAACCTGATCCAAGCTCTGTGAACTCTTTAATGGCTTGCAGACGCCTCTCTGCAACTTCTGATAACACTTTATCCCGCTTGTATGCAAAGTATGCATATGCAACACGATTAGAACGTCCAACACGCCCACGAAGCTGATACAGCTGCGATAATCCCATACGATCTGCATCAAATACAATTAACGTATTTACATTCGGAATATCTACACCAGTCTCAATAATTGTTGTACTTACAAGAACATCATGCTGCCCCTCTAAAAACGATAGCATAACAGACTCTAATTCACTTTCGTTCATTTTCCCATGTGCATAAGTTACACGCGCGTCTGGAACTAACATCGAAATTTCATCTGCTTTTCTTTCGATATCCTCCACACGATTATATAGGAAGTAAATTTGCCCACCTCTTGCAAGCTCTCGTTCTATCGCTTCTCGCATTAACGCTGGATTATACTCTACTACATACGTTTGGACTGGGAAACGATTTTCTGGTGGTGTCTCAATAACAGATAAGTCACGCACACCAAGCATAGACATATGGAGTGTACGCGGAATCGGAGTTGCCGTTAATGTTAATACGTCAACATTTGCTTTCAATTGTTTAATTTTTTCTTTATGCGTTACACCAAATCTTTGTTCTTCATCAATAATAAGAAGACCTAAATCTTTATAAGTAACATCTTTAGATAAAATACGATGCGTTCCGATTACAATATCTACCGTGCCATCTTTTAAGCCTTTAATTGTTTCATTTTGCTGTTTTCTCGTACGGAATCTACTTAATAATCCTATATTGATTGGATAATCTTGAAAACGCTCTCGAATTGTTTCATAGTGTTGTTGTGCAAGGATCGTTGTCGGCACTAAAATTGCAACTTGTTTTTCATCCATAATTGCCTTAAATGCCGCACGGATAGCTACTTCCGTCTTTCCATATCCTACATCACCACAAAGAAGCCTATCCATCGGACGTCCACGTTCCATATCTTTCTTAATCTCTTCAATAGAACGTAATTGATCATCTGTCTCTTGATATGGGAAAGAAGATTCAAATTCTTGTTGTTCTGCCGTATCTGGTGTATATGCATAACCCTTTGAAGCTTCGCGTTCAGCATATAGTTTAATTAGGTCATCCGCAATGTCTTGTACAGATTTTTCAACTTTCGTTTTGACCTTTTTCCAATCATTTCCGCCCAATTTATACACTTTCGGATCCTTACCTTCAGACCCTACATATTTCTGCACTTGGTCAATTTGTTCAATTGGAACGTATAACTTATCATTACCTTGATATTTAATATTCAAGTAATCTTTATGAACACCATTAATCTCTAATGTCTCGATACCTAAGAATTTACCTATACCATGATTTACATGAACTACATAATCTCCAACTTTTAATTCCGAATAACTTTTAATACGTTCCGCATTAGATAACTTTTGCTTACGTTGTGATTTTTTAACTTTCTTATGAAAAAGCTCTTTTTCAGTAATGACAACAAGTTTTTGCATCGGCATTTCAAATCCTGCATGTAAATCACCTACAGCAATTTGTAACCTTCCAGGCAATAATATATCTGTGCCCTCTACGATATCAGCCTCAATATCATAATCACTTAAAATATGTTGTAGTTTTTTTACACGTTCATCATCAGTTCCGAGCACAACAGTCGTAAAATGCCCTTCGTTCCATCTATCAATTTCAGTTTTCAACAACTGCATCTGCCCATGAAAATCTTGCATTGTTTTACATGTCACATTCACAATGTTTTGCGGATGTGTATGTGCTATATGACGTAAGAATAACGTTAAATATACAAAACTTCTTTTTTTATGATGAAGAAATTCTTCAAACGAGTGTGAGAAAGATAAATCTTGAATAATTGTTCCCTCACCAAGAAGTGATATATACCATTCCGCCTCTTCCGTTTCAAGATGTGATGCTGTTTCTTGAATACGAGAAATCTCATCTAAAATCACAATACCATCTTCTGGTAAATAATCTATCAGACTAGCAGGTTCTTTATAGAAAATAGATAAATATTTAAACATCTGTTCTATACTTTGCCCGTTTTTTAACATCTCAATTTCATGACTTACCGTCTCAAGCACTGTAGTCTTCAATTTATCATCGGAAAGTTTTTGCATCGTCTTAGTCAAGCCTTCCTCAAGATGCTTAATTCCCGACTTCAATTCTTCCTGTGAAAATAAAAACTCTGTTGCTGGGCCAAATCTAACACTTTCTTTTTTATCTTGAGAACGCTGTTCATCCACATCAAATAATCGAATAGAATCAACTTCTGTGTCGAAAAATTCAATACGAAATGGTAATTCTTCAGTTAATGGATAGATATCTAATATTCCCCCACGCAAACTGAATTCCCCAGGAGCTTCTACCATCGACTTACGCTCATAACCAATATGATGTAAAGTATGCAAGAATGTATCTAAATCAATCTCTTGCCCTAGACTGATTTCGATTTGCCTTTGCTTCCACAATTCTTTCATTGGTAAAAATCTGCGTAGTCCTGCAACTGGTGCTACAATAATCCCATTCTCTCCTGCAGCTAAACGATTCAATACTTCAATACGTTGCGCCTTCAATTCTGGGCTTGCAACACCAATTTCTGATGCTATCAATTCATTTACTGGGTATAACCACACATCTTTTTCACCAAGTAACGCCACTAAATCTTCATGCACTTTTTGTGCTTGATATAAATTATGCGTCACAATAAGTTGTGTTTTTTTTGTTTTTTTATATAAGGCCGCCATTAATAACGAACGTGAAGAGGTTGCCATACCTGATACAAGTTGTTCTTTTAAACCATCTTCTAGTCCGTTAATAACCGATTGGATCTCTTCATTTTTATAAAATTGCTCTAATAAACCTATCATTTTCAAAACCCCTCTCAACATAAAGAGCAAGCCACTATATTTTATGCAAATATTTTGGAAAAAGAAAACAGAAAAATGCTTTGGACATGCCAAAGCGACAACATTTTATTGCAGAAATTTTTCATATTCATAATACTCAGGATAAGATGCGAGCGTTTCTTGGCACGATTCACAAATCGTTTTTATATATATATTTCCATTCTCATGAAAATGAATCATCTCTACTACTTCTTGCTCTGTTAGTTGAAATAAAACGTCGCTATACACTTTTTCTGCAGTAACGGAGCCTACATTACTCCCGCAATGTCTGCAATAATAATACCCTTCCATACTAGCCTCCTAAAAATCCAATTACTACTAGTATGGGTAAAAACAAGATAAAATATTCCCAATCATACCCTTAACTATTGAAGGTATTCATGATTTGAAGAAAAGGTTTATTCAACCATTCTTCACATGCATCCGCTGCTTTTTCAATAGAATGATTCACATCAGGAATTTCTTCCGATGTAAAACGTCCTAATACGTAATCTACTACCTTCATTCCATTTTTCGGGCGATCAATTCCCATACGGATACGTTGAAACTCTTGCGTTCCTAAATGTGAAATTGTTGATTTCACACCATTATGTCCACCAGCACTACCTTTCATACGAAGGCGTAATTTACCTACAGGGATATCTAAATCATCATACAGAACAACGAAGTCCTCTACATCAATTTTATAGTAATCCATAAGCGGACGAATACTTTCCCCAGATAAATTCATATATGTAAGTGGCTTTAATAAGATTACTTTTTCTCCATTAACAAATCCTGCACCAAATACTCCTTTAAATTTTTGTTCGTTTAAAGAAATATTCCAACGCTTTGCAAGTTCATCAATCGCCATAAATCCAATATTATGCCTTGTTAATTCATATTCTCTACCCGGGTTCCCAAGTCCTACTATCAATTTCATTCTTGTACCACTACTTTCTTCTTTCGATACGAAAAGACGTAACCAATCTTGGTTACGTCTCATTCTATCCAATTAATTGAATAATACACTTACAGATTCTTCTTCGTATACACGAATGATTGCTTCTCCGATTAGTGGAGCAACTGAAAGTTCATGTACTTTGTCGATTTTCTTCTCTTCAGGTAATACGATAGAGTTCGTTACAACTAACTCTTTAATATTTGAGTTTTGGATACGCTCAATTGCTGGACCAGATAATACTGGGTGTGTACAGCAAGCATATACTTCAGAAGCACCGTTCTCAACAAGAGCGTTTGCTGCTAATGTAATTGTACCAGCTGTATCAATGATGTCATCAATTAAAATTGCTGTTTTACCTTCAATATTACCGATAATGTTCATTACCTCTGATACGTTCGGACGAGGACGACGCTTATCAATAATAGCGATTGGTGCTTTTAGGCGATCTGCCATTTTTCTAGCACGAGTTACTCCACCGTGGTCAGGTGACACGATTACGATATCTTTAAGACCTTTTGTTTCAAAGTAATCTGAAAGAATTGGTACACCCATTAGGTGGTCGATTGGGATATCAAAGAACCCTTGAATTTGTGGAGCATGTAAATCTAGAGTGATTACACGAGTTGCACCTGCTGTTTCAAGCAAGTTTGCTACAAGTTTCGATGTAATTGGTTCACGAGAACGCGCTTTACGGTCTTGACGCGCATAACCATAGTAAGGAATAACAATATTAATTGTTTTTGCAGATGCACGCTTTAATGCATCGATCATAATAAGTAATTCCATGATATGTTCGTTTACTGGGAAGCTTGTAGATTGAATAATGAATACATCGCAACCACGGATACTTTCTTCAATGTTAATTTGAACTTCTCCATCACTAAAACGATCAACAGAACATTTTCCTAGTCCTACTCCAATGTGCTTTGCAATTTGCTCAGCAAGTTCCTTATTAGAGTTTAAAGAGAATACTTTCAAATTAGAATTTAGATATTGAGTCGACATCTAGATTAACCCTCCACATTATGATTTTTTCTTATTCAGCAATTGATCAACATAGTCTTCTTTGTTAACTTGACGTGCACGTGCTACAGATAATGCTTTTGATGGAACATTCTCTGTAATTGTAGAGCCTGCTGCCACATAAGCACCATCTTCAACTGTTACAGGAGCAACAAGGTTTGAATTACATCCAATAAATACCCCGTTACCAATCACAGTTTTGAATTTATTCTTACCGTCATAGTTCACCGTAATTGAACCACAACCAAGATTCACGTCTTCTCCAACTTGTGCATCCCCGATATAACTTAAGTGTGAAGCTTTACTTCTATTACCAAAAACAGTTTTTTTGATTTCCACGAAGTTTCCAACGCGTACTTCATCTCCAATAACTGAATCTGGGCGAATATGTGCAAATGGACCAACCGATACTTCTGTACCAAGTTTACTATCATGTACAGTAGATTGTCTAATTGTCGTACGATCTCCAATTTCACTATCGCGAATTACTGTATGCGGTCCAATTTCACAATCAGAACCAATTACAGTATTCCCCTCAATAATTGTTCCTGGATGAAGAACTGTATCACTACCGATAATTGCATCAGCAGAAATATACGTGTTACCTGGATCAATAATTGTAACACCATTTACCATGTTCTTGCGGTTGATACGGTTTTTCATAATAATTTCCGCTTGCGATAGAGCGACTCTGTCGTTAACACCTAACGTTTCATCGAAGTGCTCTGTTTGATAAGCTGATACGATATGACCTTCATTTTTTAAAATTTCAATAACATCTGGCAGGTAATATTCACCTTGTACGTTATCATTTGAAACTTTAGAAAGTGAGGCGAATAAAGCTTTATTATCAAAACAATACGTACCTGTATTGATTTCTTTAATAGCTAATTCTTTCTCATTTGCATCCTTATGCTCAACAATCTTTTCAACATGACCATTCTCATTACGAACGATACGACCATATCCAGCAGGTTCTTCTATGTAAGCTGTTAGCACCGTTGCCATTGCCCCTGCTTCTTTATGTTGCTGAAGCAATGCTTCCATCGTTTCAGCAGTTATTAGCGGCGTATCACCACAAATAACTAAAGTTGTTCCTTCTTCATTTGCAAGTACACTTGCAGCTTGATCTACAGCATGTGCTGTACCAAGTTGTTCTGCTTGTAATGCAAACTCACTTACGTTTCCTAGCTGTTCTTGTACCATTTCAGCACCATGTCCTACGACTGTTACAAGTTTCTGCAATCCTAATTGCGTTACTTGATCGACAACATGTTGTACCATAGGTTTTCCACATACAGGATGAAGCACTTTGTATAGCTTAGACTTCATACGTGTGCCTTTGCCTGCAGCTAGAATCACTGCAAATCTGTTTGACATATAGACCCTCCATCGCAACCTATTTATCCATTAACGATATTATCCTAAATCATCATATATTTCAAGAAACACATTTTAACTATTAAATTTTACCATAATTCTCATACGATGTTTTACTCTTTAGTATCTTTTTTAAGAAATAAGCTATACTATTTAAAATGATTTTGAAAAAATTAGAAGTTTTTCTCTTCACTTTAATGAATTCTGAATTTTCCGTACGAGAAATATATAAAACCACAAAAAAACAAACCCCTGTAAATACTTACAGGGGTTTGTTGCAAAATTATAGAGCTTTCTTTAAAAAGCCCTTTTCATTCGAATTTTACGAAGCACCCGCTTCTTCAAACTCAACCTCTTCTAACTCGCCTAAACGATGATACTCTGTTAAAACCGCATCTTGAATTTTAGAGCGTGTATTAGAATTAATTGGATGTGCAATGTCACGGAATTCTCCATCTGGAGTACGTTTACTTGGCATTGCTACAAATAATCCATTATTACCATCAATTACACGAATATCATGAACAACAAATTCATGGTCTAGAGTAATAGAGGCAATTGCTCTCATGCGGCCTTCTGTGTTTACGCGGCGTAATCTTACGTCAGTCACTTCCATCTTGTGTTCACCACCCTTTTCTAAATAAGCGATATATTTGTATAAATTCCACAAATTTTCTATTTTCCCTTTAATTTTTTAAAAATTTTTAAGATAAAAATTTTTAATGTAATTGAATATAGAGATTAGTGGAGGTTATCGCTTACAAAAGATTACTTAACTAGGGCAATTACTTCGATTTCAATTGAAACATCTTTCGGTAATTTTGCTACTTGTACACAAGAACGAGCTGGCTTATGAGTAGAGAAATAAGAGCCGTATACTTCATTAACAGCATTAAAATCATCCATATCTTTTAAGAATACTGTTGTTTTTACTACTGTATCAAATGAAGCACCTGCTTCTTCTAATACCGCTTGTAAATTTTGAAATACTTGCTCTGTTTGTACTGTCACGTCTCCTGCTACAAGCTCTCCACTTGCAGTTAACGGAATTTGTCCTGAACTGTAAAACATATTATTTACAATAATCCCTTGTGAATATGGTCCAATTGCTTGTGGCGCTTTGTTTGTTTGAACAACTTTCATATTTTTCCACCCTTTTATTATTTATTTTTACTCTTTAAAAATAGTGCACGAAAAGCAGTTTGTCCATCTATTTTATAATTTATAAATAGAATAAAAAAAAGATAAAGCGATCTGCTTTATCTTTTTACTCAGCCTCTACAAGCCCTTCATCAAATGGTGCCAGTGAATAATTTCCCTTTTCCACTTGAATCGCTTTTTCTTTCACATCAACTTCTGATAGACGAATTAATGATACAAAATTATTAATTAGTCGTTCTTCAATATCCGTGGATTCTACTAATACACCAATACCAACAACATTAGCCTTAAATTCTTCTAACATACTCATCATACCTTGAATTGTCCCGCCAGCTTTCATGAAGTCATCAATGATTAAAACATTTGATCCCTCTGGAAGGCTACGCTTTGCTAACGTCATTGTTTGAATTCGCTTAGAAGAACCTGATACATAGTTAATACTAACAGTTGGGCCTTCTGTTACCTTATTATCTTTCCTTGCAATTACTACCGGTACATCTAAGTAATTTGCCACCGCATAAGCAAGTGGAATCCCCTTCGTTGCCACCGTCATAACCGCATCAATTGGTTGCCTAGCAAAAACAGAAGCAAACAAACGACCTGCGCCATTAATATGACGAGGATTACTTAAAAGATCTGTCATATATAAGTAACCACCAGGTAAAATACGACCTGGATTTTCAAATAGGCTACAAAGCTCTCCAATAATTAGCTCTGCCTCTTCCGCACTTATATATGGTATATATTTCACTCCTCCTGCTGCTCCTGGTACCGTTTGCAATGTGCCGACCCCTTGTTGTTCAAACGTTTGCTTAATAATAACTAAATCTTCACTAATGGAAGACTTAGCTGATTGATACCTTTCAGCAAAAAAAGTGAGAGAAACTAGCTGACGAGGGTTTTGTAACAAGTAATACGTCATATCGACTAATCTTGTACTTCGTCTAATTTTCATACTCTCACCTCAAATCACGAATATTCTAAACAAATCATACCGTATTATACGTCTTTATTCAAGCGTTTCTCGCTCTCCTAATAAACGTACTGCATATACTTGTTCACAAAATCCTTTTAATCCATTATATATACGATGCATTCGCGAATCATGGTGCACAAGACCAAATACGGTTGGGCCACTTCCACTCATTAATACGGCATCCGCCCCAAATCGCTTCATCTGTGCCTTAATACGTGCAACTTCAGGATGCATCGCAAACGTCACATCTTCTAAAACGTTACCTACAGTATCACAAATCCCTTTGTAGTCCCCAGCATTTATGACGTTAACCATTTTATCTACATTTGGATGTGTAACTCGATTTAACTTTAAATTTCCATACACATCAGCAGTAGATACACCAATATGGGGTTTTGCTAAAATAACCCAACAAGAAGGCGGAGTTTTTATGTGCTCAATTTTCTCTCCTCTTCCAGTGGCAATTGCTGTCCCACCATATACACAAAACGATACATCTGATCCTATTTTTGCGCCAAGCTCTGCTAACTGATCAATTGTAAGCCCTAAATTCCATAATTTATTAAGGCCACGTAATGTCGCTGCTGCATCACTACTTCCACCTGCTAATCCAGCTGCTACTGGAATCGTTTTTTCAATAGTAATAGATACGCCTTTTTTCACATTAAACTTCTCTTTTAATAATTTCGCTGCTTGATAAGCTAAATTTCTTTGGTCGTCTGGGACATACCGATTATGGGATAAAATTTCAATACGGTCTTCTGCTAATTCCATTAGTTCTAAACGATCCGCTAAATCAATTGTTGTCATAATCATTTTCACTTCATGATATCCGTCTTGTCTTTTTCCCAGTACATCTAACGACAGATTAATCTTTGCTGGTGCTTTCACTAGTAGCTTCAATCTATTCACCCACTCTATGTACTCAATCTTTTATCGTTTATTTTACCATAAATTTATAGTAAGACGATGACACTTCCCTAATTATAACGAAAAGCATTCAGAATGAAACTACTTATGTAAAATGATGGCACCTTTTCGAGTACAAAAAGCCGAGGAATCACTCCTCGGCTACCGTAGCATAGAAAGTATCTTACAACTACTGGTTTTGTTTCATTAATTGCTGTTCTGCAATTTCTATAGCACGTTTCACCATGTTACCAGCATCTTTCGCACGAATTCCGCCCCAGCCTTCTTTCTGAACAACATCATAAAAGCCTAGCTCTTTTGCAAGCTCTTCTTTAAATTGATTTGACATGACACCTCTTCGTCTACTCAATGCAGAGTCCCTCCTTATTTTGCTACGGTATAATTAGTATGCAAAATAATATAGCTTTTCATTTGTGGGAATATATGTAACGATACATGAATTAAAAAATCACTTCATTATGAGGTTCACCATAAAACGTTAACTCTACTGTCTCTGTTAAAACATCCGCATAGCTATATGATACACGTTGCAACGCATCTTCTTGCTGATCCAATTGTACAACAAAAACAGAACGGTACGTTTCTGCAAGTACACCTGATTGTTCCACTGTTTTTCTTCTCCCACTATTCGCCTTTAACATCAGTCTCTGTCCAAGATGGTGATCTAATTCGCTTTTAATTTCATCTAAACGTTTTGACATATACTTCGTTACACCTCGCTGTAATTTAGATTGAACACTTAAAACACGATATATCTATCCCAATTATTAACCGCAACTCACAGACAATATCATTATAAAAGCATCATGCGTTCAAATAGATAGAAGAAATACTATATTGTAAAAGTATCATTATGTAGTCTGCGCGTTCTTGTCTCTTTTTATCCAAGCTGATTTAAATCCTTTCCATACAAAAAAGCAAGATACATATGTACCTTGCTTATTCTTCATAATGTTGAAAGGGTAATCCAGTTCGTAAAATCCCCCTTGTCTCAATCCCGCCAAGTCCCTTTTCGCCGGTAATCGTATTACGTACAACATCCCATACATTTACTCTTTCCATAAATGACGTAAAACTAATTTTACCCACCACATATACAGGATCTAGTGCGTGAATATTAATTCTAGATGGTGAACTAGCAAAATTAGCGCCTGCTCGAATTAATGCTTCAAAGTGTGATTGACATGCCCCAGCAAAAATAACGAGTTGATCCAATGATGGATATTTTTTTCTCACTTCTCGAACAGCCTGTACAAAATGCCTTGAATGCCTATACGCTGCTAAATCTCCCTTTGCCCCTTTTGATTTTGTATATGCATCGTGCCCTGTAATAACTAAAATGTCTGGACGAAAATGATCTATTAAATCTACTACCTTTTCATGCATCTCTGTTTCTTTACAATGAATACCTTGTACAGGAACACCAATTTTATTATATAAGTCTAAGCACTTGCGCAAATATAACGGGTCTCCATCTATATGCAATACACGTCCCGGCATTTGAAAATAATTCACCTCACTTGTATATCCACCCGTTGAAGTGTGTTCATGCCTTTGTTTCATTAATACATAATCTTGTTGAAACAAACGATACGTACGCTCCATCGTTTCTTTCTCACGCTTCGCTCTTTTTTTATGTTCCCGTTGATCTATACTAATTAAATCTTCAAGTGGCGCATCCGCCACCAGTCTAATTTCCTCTCCAAATAATATAGCTATCTCGCCTTTTATTTCTATAATACGAAAAAGAATATCCCTATTATGAGAATATCGTTCCACTAATTCTCCAACATGTAAAGCCATTCTCTTACCTCCAAACTCGTTAGGCCATCTTACCTGTTTTTAAAGTATGAATGTAGGAGAGGAAAGGTGACAAAAGGGACAGTTCAAGTTGAACTGTCCCTTTTGTATTCTTATGACAATTTATGAAGAACTAATGCATTACTTAATGTTGCAAACTCCTCGATAGATAGCGTTTCGCCTCTTCGTTTCGGATCAATTCCTACTTCTGTTAAAATTCGATCCAATAGCTCTTTATCTTTCGGGAAACCATTTAAATTATTTGATAAATTATTCATTAAAGTTTTACGACGCTGTGCAAAACTTGCTCGTACTACTTCAAAGAAGAATGTCTCATCTGTTACTTCTACAACTGGTTTCGGACGCTTCAAGAGACGAATAATCGCAGAATCAACATTTGGTTGTGGCACAAACACTGTACGCGGTACAGTCATAACTGTTTCTACCTCTGTATAATACTGAATAGCAATGGATAAAGAACCATACTCTTTCGTTCCTGGTTTAGCAGCTAAACGATCTCCTACTTCTTTTTGCATCATAACAACAAATCCACGAACCGGTAATTTCTCTTCCAGCAATTTAAATAAAATTGGCGTTGTAATATAGTACGGTAAATTAGCTACTACCATTACATCTTGCCCTTCCTCAAATTGCTCACTAAACACCTCATGTACATCTGCCTTTAGTACATCTTTATTTATAACTGTAACGTTGCTATATGGAGCTAACGTCTCATCTAAAATCGGTAATAATCTCTGATCAATTTCAAAAGCCACTACTTTTTTAGCACGCTTCGCTAATTGTTCTGTTAACGCACCGATACCTGGTCCAATTTCAATTGCACCACTTTCCGAACCAATCTCAGCGTGATCGACAATACGATTTAATACATTCGTATCAATTAAAAAATTTTGTCCTAAACTTTTTTTGAATGAAAATCCGTACTTTTCAACAATGTCTTTCGTACGATTTGGCGTTGCGATATCCTTCATTTTCTTTCCTCCTGTATGACTTGCTTATAAGCTTCTGCAAATGCTTCTTTTGAAACTTGAAACATTTGTAAACGTTTATGTAACTGTTTTGCGTTTGTATAACCAATCTTTAATAGCTTACCCATTCTTTCTCTGCGACTCTTTGCCATTTCTCCGCCCACTAAGCCTGCATCGACTAGATCGCTCCAACTAATTTCACTTGTGTAAGCTTCCATTTCTTCATGTATATTCTCTAAAGCACGGCGAATTGATTCATTAGAAGCATGTTCAATTCCGACACCCTTTTTCCTTTTAGCAAGTGCTTCTTCCTTCGGTAAAAAGGCATGTTTACATCCAGGAACCTTATCAGAAATAATTTTTCTAATACGCTCTCCGGGATAATCCGGATCTGTGAAAATAATAACGCCTCGTTTTTGCAGCGCTAATTTAACTTGCTCAATAACATGATCACCGATTGCTGAACCATTCGTTTCAATTGTATCCGCATCAACAGCACGCTTAATCGCAACTGTATCATCTTTACCTTCTACAACGATAATCTCTTTAATTTTCATGCTTGCCTCCACACTCGTTTCGTCTCTACTTAGTAAAACAAAAAAATGACGACTTTTCCATTATTATTTTCCCCATTCTTACATTTTAAAAAATAGAATGTCCAAAACTTTGTTCTCTCTCCTTATTATAACACTTCCTCATTCGCCCTTATTTTCTCTATCACTCCTGCTATTTTTCCACAAAAATAAAAAAGAATGGGTTCTCCCACTCCTTTTTATTCAACACCAAATAAAGCTTTTGCATTTTTTGTTGTTATTTCTGCTACTTCTTCATAAGAAATTCCTTTTAAATTCGCAATTTCTTCTGCTACAAGTTTTACATAACTCGGTTCATTTCGTTTCCCTCGAAATGGATGTGGTGTTAAATATGGACAATCCGTCTCTATTAACAATTTCTCTAATGGAATCTCCGTGGCAACTTCTTTAGGTTTCTTAGCATTTTTAAATGTAACTGGTCCACCTAACGAAATTAAAAAGTTCATATCAACACATCGCTCTGCTACTTCTACGCTGCCACTAAAGCAATGCATAATGCCTCCCACTTCAGCTGCATTCTCTTCTTCTAGAATATCAACAATGTCTTGAGTTGCATCGCGATTATGTATAATAATCGGCAATTTCACCTTTTTGGCTAATGTAATTTGTTTACGGAATACTTCCTTCTGTATTTCTTTTGGAGACTTATCCCAGTGATAATCTAAGCCCATCTCTCCAAGTGCAACGACTTTAGGATGGGAAGCAAGTTCTTCTAACCAAGCTAAATGTTCTTCCGTCATATCGATTGCATCAACTGGATGCCATCCAACCGCAGCGTAAATAAAATCATAAGTTTCAGCTAATTCAATCGCCTTTTTTATCGTTACTTCATCAAAACCAACAACAACTGTATAGGTAACTCCCGCTTCTTTCATTCGTGCAATAACTTCTTGCAAATCTTCTTCAAATTGCTCTGCATTCAAATGCGAATGTGTATCAAACAACATAATACATAACTCCTTTTATATTGAAATCAAGTTTATTCTAAAAATAAGCCCTTTAATAACTTAACGATAACAATACTATAATTTTAATGCAAAAATAGAGAGTGTAAAAAGAAAAAAGACGCTTCACACATGTTACACGTGAAACATCTCTTTTCTTGTCTTAATTACTTGATTTTTGTACCATTTGGTAGATTTTGGTCAATTGATGCTAATGACAATACGCCATTCTCTTCACCCGCTAAAATCATACCTTGTGATAATTCACCACGTAATTTTACAGGTTTTAAGTTTGTTACACAAATAACCTTTTTACCTTTTAGGTCTTCCGGCGAATAGAACTTTGCAATCCCTGAAACAACTTGACGCTTTTCTGTACCTAAATCCAGCTGAATTTTTAACAACTTATCTGCTTTTTTCACAGGTTCAGCTGATAGTACTTCAGCTACGCGTAATTCTACTTTAAAGAAATCATCAATTGTAATTTCTTCTGCTTTCGGTTCTTCTTCTTTTTTCTCTTCTACTTTAGGAGCAGAGCTTTTCATTTGTTCTTTAATGTACCCTACTTCTACTTCCATTTCTAAACGAGGGAAAATCGGGTTTCCTTTTTCTACTTTTGTTCCAGCTGGAATACAGCCAATTGTAGATAGGCTTTCCCAAGATTTATGTGCCTCTTCAGTAAGTCCAAGTTGAGCAAACATCTTACTTGGTGCTACCGTTAAGAACGGCATAAGCATAATACCTGTTTGACGAAGTACTTCTGCTAAGTGAGCCATTACAGAAGCTAACTTTTCACGATCATTCTCATCTTTCGCTAATACCCACGGTTGTGTTTCATCAATATATTTATTTGCACGGCTAACCAATTGCCAAATTGAGCTTAGCGCTACAGAGAATTCCATATTCTCCATTGCCTCTTCTACTTTTTTCAATGTATCTTTTCCAAACGTTACTAACGTTTCATCAAATTCCGTTACATTTGCTTTAAATGCAGGGATTTCTCCGTTAAAGTACTTATCAATCATAGCTACTGTACGATTTAATAAGTTACCTAAGTCATTTGCTAAATCGAAATTGATACGCTCCACAAACCCTTCTGGTGTGAATACGCCATCAGATCCGAATGGAACTTCACGAAGTAAGTAATAACGTAATGCATCTAATCCGTAACGATCGATTAATGTAACTGGATCTACTACGTTTCCTTTTGACTTACTCATCTTTCCATCCTTCATTAAAATCCAACCATGAGCAAAGATTTTTTTCGGAAGAGGTAAATCTAATGCCATTAAAATGATTGGCCAATAAATTGTGTGGAAACGAACGATTTCTTTTCCAACTAAATGCACATCAGCCGGCCAGAACTTTTTATACATCTCTTCATTTTCTGTTCCATAACCTAATGCTGTAATGTAGTTAGATAATGCGTCAACCCATACGTAAATAACGTGTTTTGGGTTACCTGGAACACGAACTCCCCAGTCAAATGAAGTACGCGAAACAGCTAAATCTTCTAAGCCTGGTTTAATGAAGTTATTAATCATTTCATTCTTGCGAGACTCCGGCTGAATGAAATGTGGATTATCTTCATAGAATTTTAATAGTCTGTCGACATATTTACCCATTCTAAAGAAATACGATTCTTCACGAACAAGTTCTACATCATGACCACTATCTGGGCTTTTTCCTCCAACTACTTTGTCACCTTCCATAATTGGATCTACTAATTGATGCTCTGTATAGAATGTCTCATCTTGTACAGAATACCATCCTTCATATTCATCAAGATAAATATCCCCTTGATCTACTAGTTGCTTGAAGATTTTTTCAACAACATCTTTATGACGATCTTCAGTTGTACGAATAAAATCATCATAAGAGATATCCATCTTCTCCCAAAGTTCTTTAATTCCTGCAACAATGTTATCCACATATGCTTGTGGTGTAACGTTTAATTCTTCTGCTTTCTTTTGGATTTTCTGTCCATGCTCATCAGTTCCTGTTAAATAATGAACATTATATCCTTGCATACGCTTATATCGTGCCATCGCATCTCCTGCTACTGTTGTATAAGCGTGTCCAATGTGTAATTTTCCACTTGGATAATAAATTGGGGTAGTAATATAAAAGGATTTGTTTTCCTCTGTCATTGTTTTGGACCTCCCGGATAACCTCATATGTATTTATAAATAGTATATCAAAAACTTATATATAAAGTGAAACTTTAATCTGTGGGGGGGTGTTCACTCCCGCGGATTATTAGCCCGCACCAATCGGGCTTTTACGAGCAATCCGACTCCACCTTAACTTCTTTGCTCCAGCCAAATTTTAAATTTAAAATCTTACCGCTTGTTAATGCGGGATAAAAACGAGTTAATACTTAGTATCTTTATCATCTATTACTCATATTTCAAGAAAATATACAGTCCTTACTTACAATCTATAATTTTTCTGAAAATAAAGTGAAATAATAGTAGAAATTACTCACATTCTATTATATATAAGAAGTAAGAAATCTATAAATCTTTTTAAAAAATATAGAATTAAAGAATTGACGGAAATGTAAATGATTGGTATCATATGTCCATAGGGTATTTTGTCGAAAAATGACGAATCTAGAAAATAGACTCGAAACTTATAAACTATTTCTTTAGGAGGAAAAGAATTATGAAATCTACTGGTATCGTTCGTAAAGTTGATGAATTAGGTCGTGTAGTAATTCCAATCGAATTACGCCGTACTTTAGGTATTGCAGAAAAGGATGCTCTTGAAATCTACGTTGATGACGAGAAAATCATCTTAAAAAAATATAAGCCAAACATGACTTGCCAAGTAACTGGTGAAGTATCTGATGGTAACCTATCTTTAGCTGAAGGTAAAATTATCTTAAGCAAAGAAGGCGCTGAGCAAATCTTAAACGAACTTCAAGATTATATCGAAACAGCAAAATAAGCTTCTCAATTATGAGAAGCTTATTTTTTATCGACATGATAGATTTGATATACATCGCGTTTCGACAAATCTCGATCTTTAGCGACCGTTTTTATCGCCTCTTTTGAATTCATACCTTTTTCGTTTATATAATGTTCAATATGATCATATACCGAAATAGCTTCCCACCATTGTTCTTCTGGTGCAGGTTCTTCCATTGAACCAGCTACTAAAATACAAAACTCGCCACGAACTTCATTTTGTTTCGTCCACTCAATTGCTTCCTCGACTGTTCCACGAATAAATTCCTCAAATTTTTTCGTTAACTCTCGACATAATACAATTTCTCTATTTCCCAACACTTCTTGCATCGAGATTAAAGTATCATCTAAACGATGAGGTGCCTCATAAAACATCATTGTAGTTTGTACATAACGAAGCTTCTCTAACTCCATTTTTCTTTCTTTTTTATTTCTTTGTAAAAATCCATAGAAATAAAACTGTCTTGTTTCAAGGCCTGATGCAATTAATGCTGTAAGGGCCGCATTTGCCCCAGGAAGCGGAATAACATGATACTGTTCTGCTACAGCCTCTACAACAATATCGTAACCTGGATCGGAAATACAAGGCATACCAGCATCACTAACAAGTGCTACCGTCTTTCCTTCGTCTAACTTCCCTAATATTTTCTTCCCACTTACTCCCTTATTGTGCTCATGGTAACTCATAACAGGTGTTTCAATTTCGAAATAATTACAAAGTTTTTTCGTTTGTCTCGTATCTTCAGCAGCAATTAAATCAGCTTCTTTTAAAATTCGGATTGCACGAAATGTCATATCTTCTAAATTTCCAATAGGAGTTGGTACTAAATATAAAACTCCCTTTTCATTTTGTTGAAAGCTTTTTTGTTGCCACATAGCGTTCTCCTTTTTGCATATATTCTTCTTTTTGTTTTCTATTTAATTGCTTAAAATGATACTCTGCTTGCATAGCTGTACGCTTATCTTCATGAAACTCTACATATTTTAAAACAACAGGAAGTCTAGCACGCGTATACCTAGCTCCTTTTCCACTATTATGTGTCTGAATCCGCTTCTCTATATGATTTGTATATCCAGCATAATAACTCCCGTCAGAGCACTCTACTACATAAAAACAATGCTTATTCTTCTCCATATAAAATTGAACGAATCTCCTTTGTATATTCATTATTATCTTCATATACAAAAAGAGGTGGCAATATTTTCAAATCTGCGTTTCCGTCCTTAATTCCTTCAATTAACAACGTATTCGCTTCTTTCCCTGCCTTTGGATAAACAAATCGTACACGTTTTGGTTCAATTTTGTATTTACGCATTAATGTAACAATATCTAGTAAACGACCTGGACGATGTACAAATGCTACTTTCCCGCCTTGCTTTACTAGCTGACTACTTGCAGATACAACATCCTCTAATGTACACATAATTTCATGACGAGCTATCGCTAAATGTTCATTCATATTTTTCTCAGACGTTGCAGGTGTTTGAAAATAAGGCGGATTACACGTGACAACATCATATTGATGACGCCCAAGTTTCTCTGGCATATCTTTCAAATCCCCATGTATTAAATGAATTCTTTCTTCTAACTTATTGTATTGAACGCTTCTTATTCCCATATCATATAAACGTTCTTGAATTTCCACACCTGTAATCTTCCCTTTCGTTCTTGTACTTAATAAAAGGGGGACAACTGCGTTACCTGTACACAGATCAAGTACATTACCTTTTTGAATTGGCACCCAAGCAAAGTCTGCAAGTAAAACAGCATCTAAAGAAAAATTAAATACTGATGGGCTTTGTACGATTTTCATATCTTGTGCTAATAAGTAATCTAAACGTTCATCTTCATATAAATTCATATACTACTCCTTTTCTTACACTTAACCTACCCTATTTCATCTTCTACCAATAAAAAACATATTTCATTCTACTCTCATGTATAAAAAATTACCTTTCCAATTATCATTGGAAAGGTAATTTCACTTTTTATTTAAAAATGACAGGCAGAATAAACAATCTCCCTCTTTACGTACACTTCCATAATGCAAATTACAAATATGAAAACCTTCTTGATATAGTCTAGCTAAGTTATCGTAACCTTCACCAATATCAGTTGTCTTTGGCTTCACTTCTTTACGTTTTTGAGTTTTTTGTTTTTCCTTAATCTGCACTTCTTCAAAACGGTGTCGCAAATTTTCATTTTCCATTTTTATATGTTGATTTTCTTCCAACAACTCTGCAAGGTGTTGTTTTAATTCTCCCAACTGTTTGTATAAATGTCCAATTTGCTCTTCCATACTAGAAACCGATGCAAAAATATCTTTTTTCTCCACAAGCACCCACCTCATTAATCTGTGGTTTGACTCGAAACGACCCCTTTATTCACTAACTCATCTAACGTATATTCTACTATCCGTTCCTTGTCTACTAGTTCCACTTGAATTAATCTTTCTAAAATATTTAATCCGATAACACGGCCAGTACCATGCGGGGTTTGTATACGTTGATCTAAATCAGGAAGTTGTTCCTTTGCTGCCTCATATTCATCATTCTCATATTTTAAGCAACACATTAAACGACCACATAAACCAGAGATTTTTGCAGGATTTAATGATAAATTTTGATCCTTTGCCATCTTAATAGATACAGGTTCAAAATCACCTAAAAAAGTAGAACAACAAAGCATACGACCACACGGACCAATACCGCCAAGCATCTTCGCTTCATCACGAACACCAATTTGTCTTAGTTCAATTCTTGTCCTAAAAATTGCTGCTAAGTCCTTCACCAGTTCGCGGAAATCAATCCGACCATCCGCAGTAAAGTAAAAAATAATCTTATTGCGATCGAACGTATACTCTACATCTACAAGTTTCATATCAAGATTATGCTCTACCACCTTTTGCTGACAAACTTGGTATGCTTCTTTCGCAGCATGCTTGTTCTCTTCAACAATGGTACGATCATTTTCATTTGCAATACGAATAACCTTTTTTAGCGGTAATACAACGTCGTTCTCATCAACTTGCTTTTTGGTAATAACTACTTTTCCGTATTCAATACCTCTTACCGTTTCTACAATTACAAACTCATTTTCAGAGATATCGAACTGGTTCGGATCAAAATAGTACACCTTTCCGGCCTTCTTAAAGCGAACACCTACTACATCATACAAAACGGTCATCCCTCCTGCAACCGCAACACTAACTGTTCGAACACAAGCTGCGCATTTACATTAGCGTTGATTCTATTTTTTGCCTCTAATATATTAAAGAGAGCTGATACAATGCGCTTCTGAGCATGGGAGAAAGATTCAAACATCTCTTTCTGCTCATGAAAAACAAGACGATCTTCTTCTCCAAGTTGAACATATAATAAATCCTTATAAATAAGGAGTAACATATCTAAACCTTGCTGTAATTGTTCTTTCTCTCCAAAGTGTTTTCCCCATTTTTCTTGTACAAAAAAAATAGAGGCTTTATCCTTTTCGAGCGCTTCACATAATTTTATCACTAAAGCTCGTGCTTGTGCAAACCATTCATCACTACATAAAGCTAAAGCTTCATCAAAACTATTCGTGAGCTGCGCAGCAAGTGTCGATAAAGACGCTGTAATACCTTCATTCTGTAATCTTCTAATTAAAGATTCCGTAGGTAATGGTCTAAATGTAACAACTTGACAGCGAGATAAAATCGTATTTAAAATTTGATGACTTTGTTCAGTAAGTAAAATAGCTGTTGTATCACTACTTGGTTCTTCTAAAAATTTCAATAGTGTATTCGCTGCATTCGCTGTCATACGGTCTGCGTGCTCAATAATATATACTTTTTTATTTGCTTCTAATCCTGTTTTTGAAAACTCTTCTTGTAAATCATGAATTTGTTGCTTCTTAATGGATAATCCGTCTGGTTTTACAATATGCAAGTTCGGGTGGTTACCTGAATCAATTCGCTTACAATTTGTACATACATGACAAGGCTCTACCCCATTCCGCTGAGAACAGAG
Organism: Bacillus thuringiensis; assembly: GCF_022095615.2. NCBI lineage: Bacteria > Bacillati > Bacillota > Bacilli > Caryophanales > Bacillaceae > Bacillus > Bacillus thuringiensis. The sequence goes on along the minus strand of NZ_CP155559.1, from coordinate 36,500 downwards.
GAAACTCTTTGCCATTTGAATTGCCGTCGCAAACTTTCCTGTCCCTTTCCCTCCCTCTAACAAGTAAGCGTGGGATATACGCTCTTTTGCAATGCTATTCATCAACATTTTTACACCGATGGGTTGTATAGCAGAAAGCTGCTCCCACGTCTTCGTCATAATGCATACCTCACTTATTTCATTCTTTCCTTCTATTATAACAATTTATCTTCTATAATCTGAACAACTTCTTCTATAAGTTTTTCCATTGGTTGATCAGCATTTACTAATACAATACGATCTGAGAAACGTTCTACAACTTGTAAATATCCTTCACGCACACGTTTATGGAAAGAGATATCTTCCATATCTAATCGATTCACTTCACGCCCTGCATCTTTTTCAATTCGAGCTAAACCAACCTCTGGTTCAATGTCTAAGTAAATCGTTAAACTAGGCATACAGTCCTCTGTTGCGAAACGATTGATTTCGAATACTTTATCCATACCTAATCCTCTTGCATATCCTTGATACGCTAAAGAGCTATCTATAAAACGATCACATAATACAAGGTAGTCCTCATTAAGTGCCGGCATAACCTTTTCTACCAAATGTTGCCTACGTGCAGCAGCATATAGAAGCGCCTCTGTACGTGCTTCCATCATCGTATATTCTTGTTTATGTAAAATTGTTCTAATATCCTCAGAAATTGCAATACCACCTGGTTCTCTCGTCGCCATTACCTTTTGTTCTTTTTGTTCAAAGTACGGCAATAAACTTTTAATTAACGTTGTTTTACCTGAACCTTCTGGACCTTCAATTGTTACAAATAATCCCTTCATCCTAAAACCCACTTTCTATATCATACACTTTCATATATCTCGTACTGCCTTGAAAACGAGCGCCTGCTTTCTCTAAATACATAATTTGCTCTTTATGTTCTGAAGTAATTCTTTCCCCATACATAATCAATGGAATTCCAGGTGGATACGGAATCACCATTTCTGCCGCTATCATCCCAACTGCTTCCTCTACAGATACTACTTTTGTTTCATATCCTTCCAGTTGTTTATATGTATACGGTAAAGGAGAAATTTCCCCTTTATAAGTATAACGAATAGATTCCTTCTTGTCTTTCACCTCATAATATTTCAATGCCACTCGGATCATCTCTATAGCCTTCATATACTCCTTATTTACTTGCAAGGGCAAAATAAATAGGACATTATATGGATCCGCCATTTCTGTATATATTCCGACCTTTTCAAATACAGACTGTAATTCGTATCCTGATAACTGACAACGTGTCTGTACGGTTACTTTTAACTCGTCTTGTAATGGATATTGTAAAATAGCTATTTGTGGAATAGAACACAATTCTTCTTTAAATTCCCGTAAAAACTCGGCAATTTCATCATGGCCCTTTTCTTTTATACGCGCTATTGTAAAGCGTGCAATATCAAGAGAAGTCATAATTGGATACGATGGACTACTAGACTGTAGCATACTTAGATAAGTAGAAACTTTTTCTTCTTTCACTAAGCAACTATTTATATGTAAATAGGACCCCATTGTCATCGCGGGTAATGTTTTATGTGCAGAATGAACTACAATATCTGCACCATATGCTAATGCTGACTTTGGAAATACCCCGCCTAAACAAAAATGAGCTCCATGTGCCTCATCTACTAAAACGGGGATTTTATGTGCATGTGCATAAGCGATGCTCGCCTCTAGATTCATCCCCATACCATAATAATTAGGATGCGTTAAAATGAGTGCTTTAGCATTTGGGTATTTTTCAATTGCTTCCTTAATAATTTCATCATGAATTCCCACTGGTACATTATAAGCTTCATCAATCCATGGATCTAAAAAGATTGGATTTGCTCCCGCTAACTTTAAACCATTAATAATTGATTTATGACAATTTCTTTGTACAAGAACAATATCATGTTCCCCGCAACAAGACAAAATCATTGCTAAGTTCCCCACTGTTGAACCATTAATTAAAAAATAACTTTTTTTCACTCCATATACATCAGCTAATAATTTTTGTGCTTCATCTATACACTCAAATGGACTATGTAAATCGTCTAATCCTGTTAGTTCGGTTACATCAATGGATAGTATATCTTTAAACTCCCCAGTGGCTTCCTGAGGGAAGTTTACACCATTCTTATGACCTGGAACATGAAAGGACAGTGGTTCTCTTTCTTTAAACTCTATTAACGCCTCATATAAAGGCATACGCTTTTGATTCATATATATCTCTTCCTTATTATTCATTCTGTATCTATTATACAGATATTAAGACAAAAAAAATAATAGGCAAATGCCTATTTATAAATATGATACTTCTAACTTTCGGAGCTGTTTTAAATAATGTATATATTTTGGATCATCTGTCTCAGTATTCACCATATCTTTTTCACATTCATAACATATCAAATTATTATAAACATATATCCCTTCTTTTCTTTCTGTCTCACAAACAATACAAACTTCATTTTGTGCTTTCATAACCTTCCCTCCCTATTTAAATGGACATATTTTATACTTCTATTCCTTAACAATTTACAGAAAAATATACATCCATCTCTTATATAATATGATTAACCCTTGGGCAACGTGTTTGTATTACCATTACTTCTTTTTACGTACTGTTTGAAAACACAAAAAAACACAAGTCAAAAGACTTGTGTTTTTAATTGCTTGGCGACGTCCTACTCTCACAGGGACAAGGTCCCAACTACCATCGGCGCTAGAGAGCTTAACTTCCGTGTTCGGTATGGGAACGGGTGTGACCTCTCTGCCATCATCACCAAACTATGAAGGCATATTCCTTCAAAACTAGATAACATTGCTACATATTATATGGTTAAGTCCTCGATCTATTAGTATTCGTCAGCTCCACATGTCACCATGCTTCCACCTCGAACCTATCAACCTGATCATCTTTCAGGGATCTTACTAGCTTACGCTATGGGAAATCTCATCTTGAGGGGGGCTTCATGCTTAGATGCTTTCAGCACTTATCCCTTCCGCACATAGCTACCCAGCTATGCCCTTGGCAGAACAACTGGTACACCAGCGGTGCGTCCATCCCGGTCCTCTCGTACTAAGGACAGCTCCTCTCAAATTTCCTACGCCCACGACGGATAGGGACCGAACTGTCTCACGACGTTCTGAACCCAGCTCGCGTACCGCTTTAATGGGCGAACAGCCCAACCCTTGGGACCGACTACAGCCCCAGGATGCGATGAGCCGACATCGAGGTGCCAAACCTCCCCGTCGATGTGGACTCTTGGGGGAGATAAGCCTGTTATCCCCGGGGTAGCTTTTATCCGTTGAGCGATGGCCCTTCCATGCGGAACCACCGGATCACTAAGCCCGACTTTCGTCCCTGCTCGACTTGTAGGTCTCGCAGTCAAGCTCCCTTATGCCTTTGCACTCTACGAATGATTTCCAACCATTCTGAGGGAACCTTTGGGCGCCTCCGTTACACTTTAGGAGGCGACCGCCCCAGTCAAACTGCCCACCTGACACTGTCTCCCGGGTCGATAAGACCCGTAGGTTAGAATTTCAATACAGTCAGGGCGGTATCCCACCAGCGCCTCCACCGAAGCTAGCGCTCCGGTTTCAATGGCTCCCGCCTATCCTGTACAAACTGTACCAAAATTCAATATCAGGCTACAGTAAAGCTCCACGGGGTCTTTCCGTCCTGTCGCGGGTAACCTGCATCTTCACAGGTACTATAATTTCACCGAGTCTCTGGTTGAGACAGTGCCCAAATCGTTACACCTTTCGTGCGGGTCGGAACTTACCCGACAAGGAATTTCGCTACCTTAGGACCGTTATAGTTACGGCCGCCGTTTACTGGGGCTTCAGTTCAGAGCTTCGCTTACGCTAACCCCTCTCCTTAACCTTCCAGCACCGGGCAGGTGTCAGCCCCTATACTTCGCCTTACGGCTTCGCAGAGACCTGTGTTTTTGCTAAACAGTCGCTTGGGCCTATTCAC
>NZ_CP155559.1:12500-27500 GCF_022095615.2 Bacillus thuringiensis | reverse complement strand
ATTGATCTCGATGTGAATCATTACAAATATAACAAGGATCGCGGTCAGTAATATGTCCGCATACAGAACAATACGCTAGATCTCGCTTCGCATTCACAAGTGCTTTTGCAAAACCTAACACATCATCTTCTTTCATATCTAATACGAAAAATGCCAAGCGAACCGCTGTTTTCGGTCCGATCCCTGGCAACTTCATAAAACTATCAATTAATTTCGATATCGGTTCTGGATAATGCATATATCAGTATCCTCCTAGAACATTCCACCTGGTAAGTTCAAGCCTTTTGTAAATTTACCCATTGTAGAATTCGAAAGTTCATCAGCTTTTTTAAGTGCATCATTTGTTGCAGCTAGCACTAAGTCTTGTAACATTTCGATATCTTCCGGATCTACAACTTCTTCTTTAACTTTCACTTCAAGAATTTGCTTATGACCATTTGCAATAACTGTAATCATACCGCCGCCAGCTGTACCTTCAACTGTTTTGTCACCAAGCTCTTCTTGCGCTTTTGCCATATCTTTTTGCATTTTTTGCATTTGTTTCATCATATTATTCATATTTCCCATTCCGCCACGCATCATAATTAATTCCTCCTAATTATTATTACTCTTTTATTTCAATAAGTTCTTGTCCTACTAACTTTACTGCCTCTTCTATAAGAGGATCTTCTTTTTTCTCTGGGCTTTCTTCAGAATCCCCGCCTTCACGCTGTAAAAAATCTTCACGGATTTTACCCCATTCACTTTTGGGAATGGCAATCATATTTAATCTTTTACTTAGCAATTCAAATAAAGCTTGTTCCACTGTATCCATAGCTTCTCGATTTTCGCTTGCCATTTTACAGTGAATCTCATATTGAAACGCTAAAACGTAAGTATCATCCGAAGCTGCTACCGGTTCGCTATTTTCTAATAAAACAGCAAACGCTACTTTGTTGTATGCTTTGAGTCTTCCTAACAACTCGCCCCACACAGCTTTTAATTGTTCTAAATCCTGACGCTTTGCTTGTTTTAACACTTCATTTACGCGTCCGACAGGAATCTTCATACTACCTGTCCGCACTGGCTTTGGTGTTGCACGTGTCTCTCTGACTTCCTGCTGCACACCAGCCGGCACACCATTCTTTTTGACTTGTTCTAACTCTTTCTCCAATTGCTGCATCCTGTTCATAATTGCTTGTAAACGATCTGCACCATTTGCTTGCATCATAAACTGTTGACACAGTTGTACCATAACAACTTCTAAGAAAATTCGCGGATGATTTGTCCACTTCATTTCCTGTTGTCCCTTACTAAGAGTATGAATGATTTCATAGATTATTTCCGGTTGCATTTCTTCACTTAACATCCGGAATTGCTCATCTACCATTACTCGTTCCAACATATGTTCCAGTTGTGGTGAAGTTTGATATAAAAGCATATCGCGATAATAGTAAATGAAATCTTCCATAAAACGAACTGGATCTTTCCCTTTACCCATCATCTCATCTATGATACGTAATGCTCTTGATACATCATTTTCACGTATACATTCTACTAAGTTACCTAAGTATTGCTGGGAAACAGAACCTGTCACAGCTAATACATCTTCTGTTGTAACTGTCTCATCACTATAAGATATTGCCTGATCAATAAGACTAAGCGCATCACGCATACCACCTTCAGCGGCACGTGCAACAATTTGTAACGCCTCATCTTCTACTTGCGTACCTTCATTCGTCACAACCGTCGATAATCTCTCAACAATATCATTTACTGATATTTTTCGAAATTCAAAACGCTGGCAACGTGAAATGATTGTAGGCGGAATCTTATGCGGTTCTGTTGTCGCCAAAATAAAGATGACGTGTCCTGGTGGCTCTTCTAACGTTTTTAAAAGCGCATTGAAGGCACCCATGGAAAGCATGTGGACTTCATCAATAATGTATACTTTATATTCTACAGCACTTGGAGCATATTTTACTTTATCTCTAATATCTCGAATTTCATCTACACCGTTATTTGAAGCCGCATCAATTTCTAATACATCTGAAATGGATCCTTGTGTAATCCCCAAACAAGAAGGACATTCATTACAAGGTTCAGCTACCGGAGCGTGTTCACAGTTGATTGCTTTTGCAAATACTTTTGCAATTGTCGTTTTTCCTGTTCCCCTCGGCCCAGAAAATAAATAAGCATGTGAAACTTTCTCTTGAAGAAGGGCATTTTGCAACGTTTTTGTCACGTGCTTTTGACCAACTACATCTTCAAACTTTTGCGGTCTCCATGTTCGGTATAACGCTTGGTATGACACGAAAATACGGCCTCCCTTAAAGGTTATTATCTCATTTATTATAACCCATTCTGTTTATAGATTCCAAAAGTTATTTTCTATACAAAAAACCCACCTTAGTATTAAGGTGAGTTTTGTATACATATATAACTGCCGTGCACCTTCTGTCGATTACGTACCATAAGCGTTACTCAAGCAGTTAGCTCGGTTCAGGCACTCCTGCGGCACACGAGAAGACCCGCTTATTGCTGCTTCCTTCCGGACCTGACAAGGTTCACGGGGTCCCGTTGCGCAGGACCCAAACGTCAACACCACTTACTTAAGGCAGACCTTACAGCAGCATAACCTCGAGAAGGGATTCGGCCTCGCTAGAGCGGATTGCGAGTATAGGGCACCGCTACCTCCCCGCTTAGCACGGCAAAGTTAAAACCAATATTCGGTTGCCTTCATTAAAAGGCATTATCAGTATAACTTGTTTTTTTATAAAATGCAAATACGTTAATTCTCGTTACTTTTCTCTAATTTTTTTATCGCTTTTCTTTTTTTCCGAAGCTCTCTAAAAAAGTTTGTTAGCAACTGACCGCATTCTTCTTCTAATACACCAGTCACTACCTCGCATTGATGATTAAAGCGTTCATCCGTCAAAAGATTCATCAACGTCCCTGCACATCCACCTTTCGGATCACTTGCACCATATACAACTCGCTTCACTCGTGATAAAACAATTCCACCCGCACACATCGGACAAGGCTCTAATGTTACATATAGCGTCGCATCTTCTAAACGCCATGTCCCTAATTTTTTGCAAGCCTCATCAATAGCTAACAACTCAGCGTGAGCTATTGATCTTTGTTCAGTTTCTCTTAAATTATGAGCAACACTAATTACTTCATCATCTAACACTATAACTGCACCAATCGGTACTTCTTGTATTGCCTCTGCTTTTTTAGCCTCTTCTATTGCTAACTGCATAAAATAAATATCTTGATCGTGTTCCATACCATAGTCCTTTCATTACAAATAAAGTACACTTATTTCCATTTACTACACATGGGATAACTTTTACAAATTCAATCCACCCTAATAAAAAAGAGAGGAGATTACATATGAAGAATACTGCCTTACTCATTATCGATATGATTAATGATTTTCAATTTTCACACGGTCCCATCCTAGCCAAAAAATGCGAAATTATAACAAATCCTATTTTACGATTAAAGAAAACAATGAACTCCTTTGGCTATCCCATAATTTATGTTAATGACCATTATCAACTTTGGAGATCTGATATTGACCAATTAATTACTCATTGTACAAATGAGTATAGTGAAAATATCATTCATAAGATTGCTCCAAATACTGATGATTACATTTTTATTAAACCACATTACTCTGCTTTTTATGAAACACCTTTAAATTCTTTATTAGGCTATTTAAAAATAGAAAATCTAATATTGACAGGAGTCGCCGGGAATATATGTATCCTCTTTACAGCTAACGATGCTCATATGAGAAATTATACACTGTATGTACCACAGGACTGTATCGCCTCTAATCATGATCAGGATAATCTGCATGCTTTAAAAATAATGGAAGCCACATTAAAAGCAAATATAGTACCGTCATCTCAAATAAAAATTAATTAATACATATATCTATTTTCTAACTTTTTATATCAAATTAACCCGCTCGCTTCCCTCTTGTGCTACAATAATTCTGTTTTGTGTTTTTAGTAGTCACGGTAAATCACTGATTGAAAGGAGGAAACAGCGTGACCGGAGTACCATTTATCACGGTTGAAGGACCAATTGGTGTTGGAAAAACCTCACTTGCGAAGGCAATTTCAACTCACATGCAACTCCACTTACTAAAAGAGATTGTTGATGAGAATCCTTTTTTAGGAAAATTCTATGAAGACATCGACGAATGGAGTTTTCAAACAGAGATGTTCTTTCTTTGTAATAGATACAAACAATTAGAAGATATTAACATAAAGTATTTGAATCAAAGGAAGCCAGTAGTAGCGGATTATCATATATTTAAAAATTTAATTTTCGCATCACGTACATTAAAGAATTCTCAATACGACAAGTACATGCAAATCTATCGTATCCTTACACAAGATATGCCTGTACCAAACGTTATCGTTTATTTAACAGCTAGCTTGGAAACATTACAAACACGAATTGCGATGCGCGGAAGAGAATTCGAAAAAAACATGGATCCAAATTACTTACTACAGCTCACAAAAGATTACGAAACAGCAATGGATACTTTTAAAAAGGATCATCCAGATATCCCAGTATTAAAATTTAACGGAGACGATATTGATTTTGTAAAAAATCCTGATGATTTAAACGTCATCCTATCCGCCCTTCAAAATACTCTCTTAAAGGAGTCGAAATAACAATGAATTTAAGGCAAAAATATGATATACCAAATGACGCAGTAATCACGATTGCTGGAACAGTAGGTGTGGGTAAATCAACTATGACAACTGCATTAGCTAACGCTTTAGGCTATCGCACATCATTTGAAAAGGTAGATTCAAACCCGTATTTGGACAAGTTCTATGCTGATTTCACACGCTGGAGCTTCCACTTGCAAGTGTACTTTTTAGCAGAACGATTTAAAGAACAAAAAAGAATTTTTGAATACGGTGGCGGTTTTGTTCAAGATCGCTCTATCTATGAAGACACCGGCATTTTTGCAAAGATGCATCATGAAAAAGGTACAATGACGGAAACTGATTATGAAACATACAAAGGTTTATTTGACGCTATGGTCATGACTCCTTACTTCCCTCATCCTGATTTATTAATTTACTTAGAAGGTTCTTTCGATGATATTGTTGATCGTATTCAAGAACGCGGACGTCCAATGGAACAACAAACACCAATTGAGTATTGGAAAGAGATGCATGGCCGTTACGAAAACTGGATTAATAACTTTAATGCATGCCCTGTTTTACGATTAAACATTAATGAATATGATATTTTAAAAGATGGCGATTCAATTGAACCAATCATTAAAAAAATTGGCCATTTTTTAAAACAAACACGTAAACTTGTAAAATAAAAAACCCGTGCATATGCACGGGTTTTTCTATTAAATTACTTCTTTTTTGTCGGAGCAATAATTTCACTCTCAGGTTTCCCAGCATTAATACGCTGGCGAACAGTACTTGTACTAATATCGTATGTTTCAGCAATCTCTTTAACAGTCATTTCTTTCCCGTTAATCACTGCTGTTAATACTTTACCTGTACGTTTTGGAGCTGCTTCTTTCTTTACAGCTTCTTTTTCAACTTTTTTTGGCGCCTCTACTTTTGTTGCAGTTTGCTTTACATCACAAGTGCAACCACAAAGTTTACGGAATGTATCATCGCTTATAATGCGTGACACATTTGCACCACTGTTTAAAATTCTATTGTTCTTACAGACAGGACATTGTACATAATATAAAGTTTTTCCATCTAAAGGAAACGTTTGTATAATAAGATCCATGTTGACTCCTTTCATATCTATGAAGATAATCATCGGAATATGAGTGTGTAATAAGGAGAAAATCGCCCTACACCATACTTTATGATTGGTTTTAAAATAAAAACTCGTTACGTGTTGGTAACGAGTTCTCCAATCTCCACTTATATGCGCTGTTGTCAATTATATCTGGAGGAGGTAGAGGGATTCGAACCCCCGCGCGACTCTCGCCGCCTGTCGGTTTTCAAGACCGATCCCTTCAGCCAGACTTGGGTATACCTCCATATTGACATCAAATATAATATCAAAAGAAAAACAGTTAGTCAACCCTACTAAAATAAATTATGAGGAAAGGGGAAATTTACCTTTCCCCTCCTACATTTCAGTACTGACAATGCTCATAATTACCAATCACTCATACCGATGAATGTTTAAATTTACTTAATAACTGCTTTTCCTCCCATATAAGGGCGAAGAACTTCTGGAATTGTAATTGTACCATCTTCTTGTTGGTAGTTCTCTAAAATAGCTGCAACCGTACGGCCAATTGCAAGACCAGATCCATTTAATGTATGAACATGTTCTGGTTTTCCGTTTGGCTCACGACGGAAACGGATATTTGCACGTCTCGCTTGGAAAGCCTCAAAATTACTACAAGAAGAAATCTCACGATATGTGCCATAGCTTGGAATCCATACTTCGATATCGTATTTCTTCGCTGCTGTAAATCCTAAATCGCCTGTGCACATGCTCATAACGCGATATGGCAACTCTAATAATTGTAACACGCGTTCTGCATCATTTGTTAGTTTTTCTAACTCTTCATAAGAATCTTCTGGTTTTACGAATTTTACAAGCTCTACTTTATTGAACTGATGCTGACGAATTAAGCCACGTGTATCACGGCCAGCTGAACCTGCTTCAGAACGGAAACAAGAGCTAAATGCAGCATATCGTATAGGCAATTGATCTTTATTTAAGATTTCATCACGGTGCATGTTCGTTACAGGTACTTCAGCTGTTGGAATTAAGAAGTAATCTTCACTTTCAATGCGGAATGCATCTTCTTCAAATTTCGGAAGTTGTCCTGTTCCTGTCATACTTGCACGGTTTACCATATACGGAGGTAATACTTCTTCGTATCCATGCTCGTCAGTATGAAGATCCAGCATAAAGCTAATTAAAGCACGCTCTAATCTCGCGCCAGCACCTTTATAGAATACAAAGCGGCTTCCCGTTACTTTCCCAGCACGCTCAAAATCTAAAATCCCTAAATCTGTAGCAAGATCCCAATGTGGTTTTGGTTCATAAGCAAATTCTTTCACTTCTCCCCAAGTACGCGCTACTACATTATCATCTTCTGTTTCACCAACTGGAGCAGATTCATGAGGGATATTTGGAATAGATAACATTAATCTTTCTAAATCTTCTTCAACTGTACGAAGCTCATTATCAAGATCTTTTACTTTCTCTCCAACTTCACGCATTTCTAGAATTAGAGCTTCTGCATCTTTCTTTTCGCGCTTCAATACAGAGATTTGTTGAGATACTTCGTTACGTTTACTTTTTAATTCCTCTGTTTGAACAAGTAATTCTCTTCTTCTCGTATCCAGCTCTTCAAAACGACCAAAATCAGTTAAATCTTCGCCTCTATGCTGTAACTTTGCTTTTACTTCTTCAAAATTTGTACGTAAAAATTTAATATCAAGCATTATATACTCCTCCTTTTATTTTATAAAACACAAAAAACTCCCGTCCCTATATAAAGGGACGGGAGTTAACCCGCGTTGCCACCCTAGTTGAAAGCATTACCGCCTTCCTCTCAAGTAGAAATAACGGCTCTTCACCGGGAATGTTTACTAATCATAAAGATATTCCACATTCCATTCCAGGATGGATTCACAAACTGTTTCTATCGATTTCCACCAACCATCGACTCTCTATAAGAAACGGCATTTGTTACTACTTCCTATCAACACGCTTATTTTATAAAATTGTTACCATCAATTTACTATAATCTTATACAAGTTGCAAGTTACTTATACAACTTTTTTCATTTTCGCTTCTTTTACCATTTCTACAAAGTATGCTGTCACACGATGATCATCCGTTAATTCTGGATGGAATGAAGCAGCTAAAAACTGATTTTGTTTTACTGCTACCATTCGATCACCATGTGTGGAAAGTACTTCAACATCATCAGCTACATTTACAACATACGGAGCACGAATAAATACACCAATAAATTCTTCTCCTACACCTTTAATTGAAAGTGCAACTTCAAAGCTATCTTTTTGGCGTCCGAACGCATTGCGCTCTACTGTAATATCCATAGCACCAATATGTGCTTCTTCATAGCCAATAAGTGTTTTTGCAAGAAGAATCATACCTGCACATGTACCAAACATTGGTTTACCAGACTTCGCGAATGTACGAAGTGGCTCCATGAAAGCATACTTATCAATAAGACGGCGCATTGTTGTGCTTTCACCGCCTGGTAAAATAAGACCATCAATCTCTTCAAGTTGCTCTATACGCTTTACAACAACAGCTTCTGCACCACTTGCTTCAACTGATTTTACATGCTCACGAACTGCACCCTGAAGACCTAGTACACCGATTTTCACCATTTTAAAGTTCTCCTTCAATTACCATCCACGCTCTTGCATGCGTTGTTCTGGTAATAACGTTGAAATTTCGATACCTTTCATCGCATTACCTAATCCCTTAGAAAGGCTTGCAATTAGTTCGTAATCCTCATAATGAGTCGTCGCTTCAACGATTGCGCGTGCAAATTTCTCTGGATTCTCTGATTTGAAGATACCAGATCCAACAAATACACCATCCGCACCAAGTTGCATCATTAACGCTGCATCTGCTGGTGTTGCTACACCACCTGCTGCGAAGTTTACAACTGGCAAACGACCAAGGCGTTTAATTTCAAGTAGTACTTCATAAGGAGCACCAGTATTTTTTGCATATGTCATTAACTCATCTTCACGTAGACTTGCAACTTGACGGATTTCTGCATTGACTTGGCGCATATGACGCACTGCCTCTACAATGTTTCCTGTTCCTGGTTCACCTTTTGTACGAAGCATAGATGCACCTTCTGCAATACGACGTGCTGCTTCTCCAATATCACGGCAACCACATACAAATGGAACTGTGTAATCACGTTTATTTAAATGGTATACTTCATCGGCAGGAGTTAATACTTCACTCTCATCGATATAGTCTACCCCTAATGATTCTAATACACGTGCTTCTACAAGGTGACCGATACGGCATTTTGCCATAACCGGAATTGACACCGCACCCATAACTTCTTCAACGATTGTTGGGTCTGCCATACGAGAAACGCCACCTGCTGCACGAATATCTGCTGGTACACGCTCTAATGCCATAACGGCAACTGCGCCTGCCTCTTCTGCAATTTTTGCTTGTTCAGCGTTAATTACGTCCATAATAACGCCGCCTTTTTGCATTTCTGCCATTCCACGTTTTACACGTTCTGTCCCTGTTACATTTGTCATGTTACAAAAACCCCCCTAGGTGAATTGCTTTTCCCCGTTAAAGGCGAAAATTAAGAATACTCTTACATTCTACCACTAACTATCAGATGCTTGTCTACTACTTTTTCATAAAGTCGGTATGAAAAATAGGAATAAGAAAAAGCCCCTACAATGAGGAGCTTTTAAAACCAACCTTTTACTGTATCAACAGCACTATTCCATATACCACTAAAGAAAGAACCAATTCCGCGCATAGAGCGAGTAAACCAATTCGCTTCTTCTACTGCAGATGTTGTTACAAGATCTATTTGTAATGACTTACCAGATAAAAATCCAGGATCATTCGCATCTTTTGGTGTGATTACCATGTTGCCAAGTGCAGCTCCCTTTTTAATAGGTGCTTCTTGTCCCTTATTTGCTTCTTTTAATTCTGCTTTATAAACATCTTTACTTCCTTTTGGCACTGGAAGTGAAACAGCTTGTTTTGTTTGAACTGCTACATCTTTATCTTTAGCATTTTCTACTCGTACTGTTTCTTGTCCTTTTACTGAAGAATCTTTTTTATACATTTGCTTCATTTCAAAGTTAGCAAATCCATAATCATATAGCTTCTTTGTTTCATCAAAACGTGCTGTATGAGAACTTGTTTTAATAACTACAGAAATAAAACGCATTCCGTTTCTTTCGACCGTACCAGTGAAGCAATCCCCTGCTTCTGGAGTCGAGCCTGTTTTCAGGCCATCTACGCCATCATATTCTTTCACTAAGCCCTTTAACATCCAGTTCCAGTTCGACATTGCAAACTTCTCTTTTTCTGGACGGAATTCTTTTTTCGGGATTTTTGCTGTATCTAACACTTTTGGATAATCTTTAATTAAATGTTGTGCTAAAGTTGCAACATCCTTTGCAGACATTTTATTTTCTTCATCCGCTGTTGTTCCTTCAGGATGCATTCCCTTTAAATCTTTATTCGTTAAACCTGTAGAATTGACAAATTTATAATTTTTCAACCCTAGTTCTTTCGATTTATCATTCATCATTTTTACGAAGTCTACTTCTTTACCTGCAATTGCTTCTGCTAATGCAATTGTTGCACCATTTGCGGAAAATATTGCCATTGCCTCGTATAGCTCTTTTACTGTATAAGAGCCACCATTCTCTAATGCAACATTTGATAAGGAAGCATCTTGTGAAACCTTATATGCATATTCAGAAACCTTAACTTTTTGATCCCACTTAAGTTTTCCTTTATCCACTGCTTCGTGAACTAAATATTCACTCATCATCTTTGTCATACTAGCAATGGATAATAATTCATCTGCATTCTTTTGATATACAATTTTCCCAGAATTCGCTTCAACTAAAATTGCCGCACCTGCTTCAATGTTTAAAGCAGCTCCTGTTTCAGCTGATGCATTGCTATATGGTATAAAGATGCTACAAGCTAGTGTAAGCACTGTTACCAAAGCAATGAATCTTTTGCAAAACATACCTTTCACGTTTGTTACCCCCAATATCTATGTACTCACATAACCGTTATTCTAACATAATCAAAAAAAAATAGACAGAGATATCAAATCTCCGTCTATTTGTATATCAGACATTATAATGAGTAGTTTGGAGCCTCTTTTGTAATTTGTACGTGATGAGGGTGACTTTCACGTAAACCAGCACCTGACATACGAATGAATTGTGCATTCTCACGTAAGAATTCTAAATCTTGTGCTCCGCAATATCCCATACCGGCACGTAATCCACCAACCAATTGATGAACTGTATCTGCTAAAGGTCCTTTATATGGCACTCGGCCTTCAATACCTTCTGGAACAAGTTTTTTATTTCCTTCTTGGAAGTAACGATCTTTACTTCCTTTTTCCATTGCTCCGACAGAACCCATACCACGATATACTTTAAATTGACGACCTTGGTAAATTTCAGTTTCTCCAGGGCTTTCAGCAACACCAGCAAACATACTACCTAGCATAACAACGTGTGCCCCTGCTGCTAAAGCTTTTACCATGTCACCAGAGTACTTAACACCACCATCAGCAATAACTGGAATACCGTGTTTACGAGCTTCTGTTGCACAATCATAAACTGCTGTTAATTGTGGTACACCAACGCCAGCTACAACGCGTGTTGTACAGATAGAGCCTGGTCCAATACCAACTTTAACTACGTTTGCACCCGCTTCAATTAATGCTTTCGTTGCTTCAGCAGTAGCAACATTTCCAGCGATAATATTTAGTGCTGGATATTTCGCACGAACTTCTTTTACTTTATCAATAACACCTTGAGAATGTCCATGAGCTGTATCAAGTACGATTGCATCTACGCTAGCTTTTACTAATGCGTCGATACGAAGCATAGCATCAGCCGTTACACCAACCGCTGCTCCAACTAATAAGCGTCCTTGCTTATCCTTCGCAGAATTTGGGAATTCAATTACTTTTTCGATATCTTTTATTGTAATAAGCCCTTGTAATACACCGTTGTTATCAACGAGAGGGAGTTTTTCAATCTTGTACTTTTGTAGGATCTTTTCAGCTTCTTCCAGCGTTGTACCAACTGGAGCTGTAATTAGCTTTTCTTTTGTCATTACGTCGGAAATTTTGATTGAGTAGTCTTGGATAAAACGCATATCACGGTTTGTAATAATACCAACTAATTTTCGCTCGTCTAAATTATTTACAACCGGTACACCTGAGATACGGTATTTTCCCATAAGATGCTCTGCATCATATACTTGATGTTCTGGAGTTAAAAAGAAAGGATCTGAAATAACGCCACTTTCAGAACGTTTTACTTTATCAACTTGCTCCGCTTGTTGTTCGATAGACATGTTTTTATGAATAATTCCTAAACCGCCTTGACGAGCCATTGCAATAGCCATATCAGCTTCTGTTACTGTATCCATTCCTGCACTAATTAACGGGATATTTAACTGTAAGCTTTCAGATAAAACTGTTTTAACACTTACTTCTCTTGGTAGTACATCTGACTTTGCTGGTACAAGTAATACGTCATCAAAAGTCAAACCTTCTTTAACAAATTTAGATTCCCACATAATTGTTCCCCCCATGATACCAGAAATTATTATTAGTAGCTTATCAATTGGTTAAAATACTGTCAAGGACGTATATATATGTTAGAATTTTTAGACAATAAAAGGAGCGTAATATATGCATCAAACACATTGCACTTGGCAGCAATTAAGTTTCTTCTTTTCATCTCAAAATGTACAACGTTATCTTGCCCGTTGCTATGAAAAATCCTCCATACAAGATGCTGAAAAAAAAAGTTTTGAAAATTGTTATCCCTTTATTTATTACTTAGAACACGGGAAAAATTATTATGAATTATATAAGGTAGCCCCCTTTTCGATTCAGCCAATGTTATTGTTTTATGGAATGAGTCAACTTTTTAAAGCCTGCTTACTAACTATTGATCCTAACTATCCAGAATCCACTACTGTTTTAGCTCATGGTGTTACGACTCGCAAACGAAAAAAACAGGGGTATCAATTTTTAGAAGATGAGGTGAAGGTGCAAAAAAATGGATTATTTACTCATGTTGCAGAACAGCTGTTTCACATGAAACACTTAGAAGCAGAGAAGTTTAACATGCTAGATTTAATGGGAAATATTCCCGAATTACAAAATTTATTCCGCTATAGTCAAAGAGGGGGCACTTTATATAAAATTGATTCAAAAAACACAAATGAACTTTCCTTTTCGGCCAACATACTAGATCGACTTCATATGACTTCAGAAAGATTTTCACGTTACATTGAATCAATTTGTAAGCATTTATCCATACAACATGTCTCCGGGAAAACGAGCGGATCGAATTTGCTTTTTACAGCTCCTATCCAGTCGTGGAACCCTATATATAGTACGCCCTTATACTACGAATATCTTGCTGATACTTATTACTTACCAATTCCAACTGACCCGAGAAATCCTAAGCCAGTATTACCTGAACTTCTTGTTCATTATTTATTGCTCTACAATTTAAGTATGATTTCTAGATACGAAACAGATTGGTGGTATGATTTACTTGGGAGCTATGGCTCTGAAGATTATCCATTTATTTATCAATTTCTTACTATTTCTGCTCAAAAAATCCCTTACTATATTTCGTCTTTTTTACTAACAGAACCGAGCCTATTTCATGGGAAATAAAAAAAAACACAAGTCAAAAGACTTGTGTTTTTAATTGCTTGGCGACGTCCTACTCTCACAGGGACAAGGTCCCAACTACCATCGGCGCTAGAGAGCTTAACTTCCGTGTTCGGTATGGGAACGGGTGTGACCTCTCTGCCATCATCACCAAACTATGAAGGCATATTCCTTCAAAACTAGATAACATTGCTACATATTATATGGTTAAGTCCTCGATCTATTAGTATTCGTCAGCTCCACATGTCACCATGCTTCCACCTCGAACCTATCAACCTGATCATCTTTCAGGGATCTTACTAGCTTACGCTATGGGAAATCTCATCTTGAGGGGGCTTCATGCTTAGATGCTTTCAGCACTTATCCCTTCCGCACATAGCTACCCAGCTATGCCCTTGGCAGAACAACTGGTACACCAGCGGTGCGTCCATCCCGGTCCTCTCGTACTAAGGACAGCTCCTCTCAAATTTCCTACGCCCACGACGGATAGGGACCGAACTGTCTCACGACGTTCTGAACCCAGCTCGCGTACCGCTTTAATGGGCGAACAGCCCAACCCTTGGGACCGACTACAGCCCCAGGATGCGATGAGCCGACATCGAGGTGCCAAACCTCCCCGTCGATGTGGACTCTTGGGGGAGATAAGCCTGTTATCCCCGGGGTAGCTTTTATCCGTTGAGCGATGGCCCTTCCATGCGGAACCACCGGATCACTAAGCCCGACTTTCGTCCCTGCTCGACTTGTAGGTCTCGCAGTCAAGCTCCCTTATGCCTTTGCACTCTACGAATGATTTCCAACCATTCTGAGGGAACCTTTGGGCGCCTCCGTTACACTTTAGGAGGCGACCGCCCCAGTCAAACTGCCCACCTGACACTGTCTCCCGGGTCGATAAGACCCGTAGGTTAGAATTTCAATACAGTCAGGGCGGTATCCCACCAGCGCCTCCACCGAAGCTAGCGCTCCGGTTTCAATGGCTCCCGCCTATCCTGTACAAACTGTACCAAAATTCAATATCAGGCTACAGTAAAGCTCCACGGGGTCTTTCCGTCCTGTCGCGGGTAACCTGCATCTTCACAGGTACTATAATTTCACCGAGTCTCTGGTTGAGACAGTGCCCAAATCGTTACACCTTTCGTGCGGGTCGGAACTTACCCGACAAGGAATTTCGCTACCTTAGGACCGTTATAGTTACGGCCGCCGTTTACTGGGGCTTCAGTTCAGAGCTTCGCTTACGCTAACCCCTCTCCTTAACCTTCCAGCACCGGGCAGGTGTCAGCCCCTATACTTCGCCTTACGGCTTCGCAGAGACCTGTGTTTTTGCTAAACAGTCGCTTGGGCCTATTCACTGCGGCTTTCCGTTAAGAAAGCACCCCTTCTCCCGAAGTTACGGGGTCATTTTGCCGAGTTCCTTAACCAGAGTTCTCTCGCACACCTTAGGATTCTCTCCTCGCCTACCTGTGTCGGTTTGCGGTACAGGCACCTTTTATCTCGCTAGAAGCTTTTCTTGGCAGCGGGGAATCAAAGACTTCGCTCCATAAGGAGCTTCCCCA
>NZ_CP155559.1:0-7500 GCF_022095615.2 Bacillus thuringiensis | reverse complement strand
TGCTGTTTTCGAACTACGAATTAACGTAATAACTTCATCAAGATGGTCTAGAGCAATTCTTAATCCTTCTAAAATATGAGCACGCGCCTCTGCCTTTTCTAATTCATAAGCAGTACGTCGACGAATTACTACCTTCTGATGCTCCAAGTAATGATATAAATTTTGTTTTAAATTCAATACTTGTGGCTCTCCATTTACAAGAGACAACATATTAATACCGAAACTTGTTTGAAGTGCTGTATGTTTATATAGATTATTTAATAGTACATTAGCATTGGCATCACGACGTACTTCCATAACAATACGCATACCGTTTCGATCTGACTCATCACGTAAGTCCGTAATACCTTCAATTTTCTTATCACGAACTAATTCCGCAATTTTTTCAATTAATCGCGCCTTATTAACTTGATAAGGTAGTTCAGTTACGAGAATAGATTGTTTACCATTTGACTTCTCTTCAATTTCAACTTTAGCTCGAAGCATAATAGAGCCTCTACCTGTTTCATATGCTCTTCGAATCCCACTTCGTCCCAAAATTAAACCTGCTGTTGGAAAATCTGGTCCTGGAATAAACTCCATTAATTCCGCAATAGTAATGTCAGGATTATGGCTTAGTGCCAATACGCCATCAATTACTTCACCAAGTTGATGCGGCGGAATGTTTGTTGCCATACCAACTGCAATACCCGTCGTACCATTCACTAATAGATTAGGGAAACGCGCTGGCAATACAATTGGCTCTCTTTCAGAACCATCATAGTTATCTTGATAATCAATCGTATTTTTTGAAATATCACGTATTAATTCCATAGAAATCTTAGACATTCTTGCTTCTGTATAACGCATTGCTGCTGCTGAATCACCATCAACAGAACCAAAGTTACCATGTCCATCAACAAGCATATAACGTTGACTAAAATCTTGCGCCATACGTACCATCGTCTCGTAAACAGCTGAATCACCGTGAGGGTGATACTTACCGATTACTTCACCGACAATACGGGCTGATTTCTTATACGCTTTATCAGCTGTAATTCCTAAATCATTCATCGCATATAAAACCCTACGATGCACAGGTTTTAATCCATCACGAACATCTGGTAATGCACGAGATACGATAACACTCATTGCGTAATCTAAAAATGAAGTACGCATTTCATGACTAATATTAATTTCTCGAATTCGTGCTTGTTGTTGATTGTCTGACATCAACGAGCACCTCCTCTTACATTTCCGTTACACATACATTGATTTATATGTAGAAGACAGGAATACTTAGATTCCTGTCATTACTCATTTAAATATCAAGGTTTTTCACGTATTTTGCATTTTCTTGGATAAAGTTACGACGCGGCTCTACTTTATCTCCCATTAAAATTTCAAATGTTTCATCCGCTTCAATTGCATCTTGAAGAGAAACTTGAAGTAATGAACGTACTTCTGGGTCCATTGTCGTCTCCCATAACTGAGTTGGATTCATTTCCCCTAGACCTTTATAACGCTGAATCCCTGGCTTAGGTTGTGCTGGTAATTCCGCTAAGATTTTTTCAAGTTCCTTATCGTTGTAAGCATATTGAATTTTCTTACCTTGTTGTACTTTAAACAAAGGTGGCTGTGCAATATATATATATCCACACTCAATTATTTGACGCATATAACGATAGAAGAACGTTAATAATAGGGTACGAATATGCGCACCATCAACATCGGCATCGGTCATAATAATAACTTTATGATAGCGTGCTTTTTCAATATCAAAGTCTCCGCCGATATTTGTACCGATCGCCGTAATAATTGTACGAACTTCATCATTTGATAAAATCTTATCTAAGCGTGCCTTTTCAACATTAATAATTTTACCCTTCAGCGGTAAAATTGCTTGGAAATGACGATCGCGCCCTTGTTTCGCAGATCCACCCGCAGAGTCACCCTCTACGATATAAATTTCACTAATTGCTGGATCTTTAGAAGAACAGTCTGCCAATTTCCCTGGTAAACTTGAAACTTCTAAAGCACTCTTTCGGCGAGTTAACTCACGAGCCTTTTTAGCTGCTACACGTGCACGGGCTGCCATCGTCCCTTTATCTATAATTTTACGTGCGACATTTGGATTTTCCAGTAAGAACTTTTCAAATGCCTCTGAGAATACTGACTCTGTAATTGTTCTTGCTTCACTATTTCCAAGTTTCGTCTTCGTTTGTCCTTCGAATTGTGGGTTCGGATGTTTAATTGACACAATCGCTGTTAAACCTTCACGAACATCTTCACCAGTTAAATTACTATCCGCATCTTTTAAAATATTATTTTTACGACCATAATCGTTGATCACGCGAGTTAAGGCAGTTTTAAATCCTACCTCATGCGTACCACCTTCATACGTATGAATATTATTTGTAAATGAGTAAATATGATTTGTATATCCTTCGTTATATTGAAGCGCAACTTCAACCTGAATACCATCTTTTGAACCTTCTACATATACAGGTTCTTCATGAATTGGTTGTTTTGAACGATTTAAATGTTCAACATATGATTTAATTCCACCTTCATAGTGAAACTCTTTCTTTTGCTTATGTTCACGCTTATCTTCAATTGTTAATTTAATATTACGATTTAAAAATGCCAACTCACGCATACGAGTCGCTAACGTATCAAATTCATATTCTGTCGTCTCTTTAAAAATCTCTGGGTCCGGCTTAAAGCGAGTTATTGTTCCAGTTTTATCTGTATCACCGATGACTTTTAAATCCGCAACCGGAATACCTCTTTCATACTTCTGATAATGGATTTTCCCATCACGATGTACAAATACTTCTAGTTCTGTTGATAAGGCATTTACAACAGATGCACCAACACCATGCAAACCACCAGAAACCTTATAACCGCCACCGCCAAATTTACCTCCGGCGTGAAGGACAGTCATGATAACTTCTACAGCAGGACGTCCCATTTTTTCTTGTATACCAACTGGAATACCACGTCCATTATCCGTTACAAGAATACTATTATCTTCTTCGATACTAACGTTAATTTCATCACAATACCCTGCAAGTGCTTCATCAATACTATTATCGACGATTTCCCACACAAGATGGTGAAGTCCTTTTCCACTTGTAGATCCAATATACATCCCAGGGCGTTTTCGAACCGCTTCTAATCCCTCAAGTACCTGTATCTGACTTTCATCATATGAGTTTTCTTCCATTTGCTTTTGTTCCATTGACACAAAGATCACCTACTTTTCCATTTAAATAGGGATTACGCCCTATCTATTTCACAATCTACCGTGCCGTTCGTTACATGAATTGTTTTCGCTTCTTTTAATGTTTCGTGTTCAATTCCGTCGACACTCGTCGTTGTCACAAATGTTTGCACTTTTCCTTGAATTGTATTTAACAGGTGCGATTGACGATAATCATCTAATTCTGATAATACATCATCCAATAAAAGAATCGGATATTCCTTAACTTCTGAGTAAATCAATTCAATTTCAGCTAATTTTAGGGACAGTGCGGTCGTTCGTTGTTGTCCTTGCGAACCAAAGACTTGAACATTTTTACTGTTAACGAAGAATTGTAAATCATCACGATGAGGACCAATTAAAGTCGTACCACGGAAAATCTCACGTTGTTTCACAGATTGAAAATTTTCATAGTATACTTCTTTTATTTTCGACAAATCCATTGATTCTGATACATCTACACTTGGTTTATAGACAATTTCTAATTCTTCTAATCCACGGCTTATACCACGATGAATTGGAGCTGCCCATTCTTGTAGTAAATGCAAAAATTCAAACCGTTTTTGCAATATTTTTGCACCATGCTCAATAAGTTGAAGTGTAAATACATCCAACATCGTTTCCTCATTCTTACTATTCCCTTGCATCTTTTTCAGCAAGTGATTTCGTTGCGTGAGCACCTTTTGATATTGACTCAATTCATACAAATAGACTGGAGCTATTTGACCTAATTCCATATCTAAAAAGCGTCTTCTTACTTGAGGGCTTCCTTTTACAAGATTTAAATCTTCTGGGGCAAACATGACAACATTCATCATGCCAATATATTGACTCAATTTTTGTTGTTCAAGTTGATTTAATTTTGCCTTTTTACCTTTTTTCGAAATATTTAATTCCAAAGACAAAGAACTATTTCTCTTTTGTAATTTCCCTTTAATTTGACCGAAATCTTCATCCCAGCGGATAAGCTCGCGATCATTAGAGGTTCTATGAGATTTCGCCATCGCTAAAACGTAAATAGCTTCCATCAAATTCGTTTTCCCTTGCGCGTTTTCACCGATAATCACATTCACTTTATCTTCAAAGGAAAGCTCTAACTTTTCATAATTGCGATAGTTTTTTAATTGTATTTCTGAAATAAACAAAGGGCTCCCCCTTTATGCCTGAACTTGGAAACTTCCGCTTCCTGGAATTTCAATAATATCGTTCGCATATAATTTGCGACCTCTTCTATTTTCAAGTTCTTGATTCACGTACACTTCATATTCCTGTAAAAACCATTTTACAGCGCCACCTGTATCAATTACATCAGCTAACTTTAAAAATTGTCCTAGTGTAATATACTCTGTTGAAATTTTAATACGTTTCATAAAATCGCTCACTTTCTGAAAGTGTTCATTCTTTCATTGTACTAAATAAACTAGCATTAGGAAAGTAATACCCAAAAATCAAATAAGGGCTACTAGTATCTGAAAACTAGCAACCCTTACTTCTTACTTAGTAAGTACGAACCGGTAAAATTAATTGAATAATGGACTCATCATTTACTGTACGAATTAAGAATGGTCTCATTGCGCCAGTAAAGCTAATTTTAATTTCAGTACTATCTAAAGCTTTTAGTGCATCCATCATATATTTTGCACTAAAAGATATTTTTAACTCTTCCCCGTCTACTTTTTCACATTGAACTTCTTCTACTACTTTCCCGATTTCTGGTGAATTGGAGGAAATTTCTAGCATTTCTTGTTCTAAAGTTGATAATTTCACAACATTATTACGACCATCTCTTGCTAATAGAGATGCACGATCAATTGCTTGTAAAAATTCTTTTGTATTTACAAAAATATCTGTTTTACTCTCGGCTGGAATTAAACGAGTTGTATCGGGATAATTACCTTCTAATAATCTTGAGAAGAATAATAAATGCTTTGTACGGAATAATACTTGATACTCCGTAATAACGATATCTACCATTTCTTCAGACTCATCTAGAATTTTGCTTAATTCATTTAAGCTTTTACCTGGAATAACAACATTCGCTTGGAATTCATCTGAGATTCCTTCGATTTTTGCTTTTCGAAGAGCCAACCTGTGGCTATCTGTAGCAATGCAAGTTAATTCGCTGTTATATACTTTCCAGTTTACACCTGTCAAGATCGGTCTTGTTTCAGAAGTGGAAACTGCAAATACAGTTTGTCTGATCATATGTTTCAGTAAATCTGTTGGAATCTTAAAAACATGATGTTCTTCAATTTGTGGTAACAATGGATATTCAGCAGAATCTAAGCCATTTAAATTAAACTCTGATTTTCCAGAAATTATTTTTGTCATAAAATGATTTTCCACAGAAATTTCGACAGTCTCTTTAGGTAATTTTTTTACAATCTCACTAAAATATTTTGCTTGTAAAATAATACTTCCTGATTGTGCTACTTCTACGATTTCTTTTCCATCGTCTTCAACTGGGATAAAAGATTCAATAGAAATATCAGCATCGCTTCCTGTTAACGTTACTCCTTCTTCCGTAGCGACAACTTTAATTCCTGTAAGGATCGGAATTGTTGTACGAGAAGAAACAGCCTTCATTACATCTTGTACACTTCTTACAAGATAGTCTTTTTGTATTGTAAAACGCATAAAGAAAAACCTCCGGTAAGTATAATATTTTATTTAATTAATAAAGATAAAAAATAGTAGTAATAGTAATAGGTCCTGTGGATATGTGGATAACCCCATTGAAGGATGTAAAAACAGTCTATCTACATGTGGATAGACTGTGCATAAAACAAGGGAAGTTATTCACACTATTCAGCTACTACTTTAAAATATCGTTAATTTCTTCAACTTGCTTTTGTAATTGCGTATCCGTTTTAAGTAGCTTAGAAATTTTTTCATGAGCATGGATAACTGTTGTATGATCACGTCCACCAAATTCTTCACCTATTTTAGGTAAGGAGTAATCTGTAAGTTCGCGCGATAAATACATTGCAATTTGGCGAGGGAAGGCAACTGATTTTGTTCGCTTTTTCGCCTTGAAATCTTCCAGTTTTATTTGATAAACATCCCCGACAGCTTTTTGAATATCATAAATAGAGATAATTTTTGGTTTAGAATTTGGAATAATATTTTTAAGTGCTTCAGCTGCTAAATCAGCATTAATATCTTTGTTAATTAAAGATGAGTAAGCTACAACTCGGATGAGTGCACCTTCTAGTTCACGAATGTTTGAATCAATTTGATTTGCAATATAAAGCATAACCTCATTTGGTATATCGAGTCCTTCAGCCTTTGCTTTTTTACGTAAAATTGCAATTCGTGTTTCTAAATCTGGTGGCGTAATATCCGTAATGAGTCCCCATTCAAAGCGAGAACGAAGACGATCTTCTAAAGTTGGAATTTCTTTTGGTGGCCGATCACTTGAAATTACAATTTGTTTACTTTCTTCGTGTAATGCATTGAATGTATGGAAAAACTCTTCTTGAGTTTGTTCTTTTCCTGCTAGAAATTGAATATCATCTATCAATAAAACATCTACATTACGGTATTTATTACGAAAATCGACCGCTTTATTATCACGAATAGAATTAATGAATTCATTTGTAAATTTTTCTGATGATAAATATACAACCTTCGCGTTTGGGTTATGTTCAATTACATAATGACCAATTGCATGCATTAAATGAGTCTTTCCGAGTCCAACTCCCCCGTAAATAAAGAGGGGATTATATGCTTTAGCTGGCGCTTCGGCTACGGCCAATGAAGCAGCGTGAGCAAAACGGTTACCAGAGCCAATAACAAATGTATCAAACGTATATTTTGGATTTAGCATACTCTGTGGTAAATGATTAGAATCATCTTGTGCTGAATTTGGTTTAGAAGGAGGAAGATCAATCTCCTCTTCAGCCTGACTTTGGGGAATAATAAAGCGAATAGCTAATTTTGCCCCCGTTAAATCATAAAGTGTTTCCGAAATTAGCTCTGAATAATGAGATTCTAACCAATCACGAGCGAATTCATTTGGAGCCGTAATTGTTAATACGTCTTTCTTTAAATTATGTGCGGTTGTTGATTTTAACCATGTTTCATAACTTGGTTTACTGACCTTTTTTTCTAGTTCTTTTAAGGCGCTGTTCCATAAATCAGAGATGTTTTCCAAAGGTGTCCCTCCTTTACTAAGATGGTAAAAGAATAAGGTTGCGCAACAAATGTACAACCTAAATAAATATAAAATGTATATTTATACGAAACGTATTTTA